>NZ_JBSHKH010000083.1:0-36053 GCF_053643595.1 Streptomyces sp. NPDC055506
CAACAACACTTATATTTGGGCCGGCTGCGTTTTTTTTTTATAACACACCGCCTCCACACGAACCGAACAACCTGTCCGCGGCCCCCCCCCCCCCCCCCGCGGTCGCGGCCCCCGGCCCCACCGCACCACCCCCGTAGTCAGGAGTTCCCGTGGCCATCTCGGTCTTCGACCTGTTCTCGATCGGCATCGGCCCGTCCAGCTCCCACACGGTCGGCCCGATGCGCGCGGCCGGCCTGTTCGCCCGGCGGCTGCGCAACGAAGGGCTGCTGGAGTCGGTCGGCTCGGTCCGTGCCGAGCTGTACGGCTCGCTCGGCGCCACCGGCCACGGCCACGGCACGCCCAAGGCGGTCCTGCTCGGCCTGGAGGGCGACTCGCCGCGCACGGTCGACGTGGAGAAGGCCGACGACCGGGTGGAGGCGATCAAGACCGACGGCCGGCTCAATCTGCTGGGCGAGCACGAGATCGCGTTCTCCTTCGACGACGACATGGTCCTGCACCGCCGCAAGGCCCTCCCCTACCACGCGAACGGCATGACCCTGTGGGCGTACGACGCCTCGGGCGCGGAGCTGCTGACGAAGACCTACTACTCGGTCGGCGGCGGCTTCGTCGTCGACGAGGAAGCCGTCGGCGCGGACCGCATCAAACTCGACGACACCGCCCTGAAGTACCCCTTCCGCACGGGCGACGAGCTGCTGCGCATGGCCCAGGAGTCGGGCCTGTCCATCTCGGCGATGATGCTGGAGAACGAACGTGCCTGGCGCACCGAGGAGGAGATCCGCGAGGGCCTGCTGGAGATCTGGCAGGTGATGCGGGACTGCGTGGCACGCGGCCTGTCCCAGGAGGGCATCCTGCCCGGCGGCCTCAAGGTGCGCCGCCGCGCCGCGAACACCGCGCGCAAGCTCCGCTCCGAGGGCGACCCGAAGGCCCTCGCCATGGAGTGGATCACCCTCTACGCGATGGCGGTCAACGAGGAGAACGCGGCCGGCGGCCGGGTCGTCACCGCCCCCACCAACGGCGCGGCCGGCATCATCCCCGCGGTCCTGCACTACTACGTCAACTTCGTCCCTGGCGCCGACGAGGAGGGCGTGGTCCGCTTCCTGCTCGCCGCGGGCGCGATCGGCATGCTGTTCAAGGAGAACGCCTCCATCTCCGGTGCCGAGGTCGGCTGCCAGGGCGAGGTCGGCTCCGCCTGCTCGATGGCCGCGGGCGCCCTGGCCGAGGTCCTCGGCGGCTCCCCCGAACAGGTCGAGAACGCCGCCGAGATCGGCATGGAACACAACCTCGGCCTCACCTGCGACCCGGTCGGCGGCCTGGTCCAGATCCCGTGCATCGAACGCAACGGCATGGCCGCGGTCAAGGCCGTCACCGCCGCCCGCATGGCCATGCGCGGCGACGGCTCCCACAAGGTGTCCCTGGACAAGGTCATCAAGACCATGAAGGACACCGGCGCGGACATGTCGGTGAAGTACAAGGAGACGGCCCGGGGCGGGCTGGCGGTGAACATCATCGAGTGCTGAGCCGGGGCACCGGGTCACCGGGGGCGTCGTCTTGCGATGCGAGATGGCAATACCGAAAAACAAGATGGCTGACATCGTTGCAGTGACCATGTTTCACGCGTGAAGGACCGAGCGATGCCCGCCCCAGCCACTGGTTCAGCCCCGACGCCCGCCAACCCGCGGTCCCGCGTCCTCGTCGCGAGCCTCATGGGCACGACGATCGAGTTCTACGACTTCTACATCTACGCGACCGCCGCGGTACTCGTCTTCCCCCAGCTCTTCTTCCCCAGCAGCGACCCGACCACCGCGCTGCTGTCGTCCTTCGCGGTCTTCGGCGCCGCGATGGTCGCCCGCCCGATCGGCGCCGTCGTCTTCGGGCACCTCGGTGACCGGCTCGGCCGCAAGAAGACACTCGTCGTCTCGCTCCTGACCATGGGCATCGCCACGTTCCTCATCGGCGTGCTGCCCACCTACGCCCAAGCCGGCTGGGTGGCCACCGCCCTGCTCGTGCTGATGCGGCTCGCGCAGGGCTTCGCGCTCGGCGGCGAGTGGAGCGGCGCCGCCCTGGTCGCGACCGAGAACGCCCCCAGCGGCAAGCGCGCCCTGTACGGCACCTTCCCGCAGCTGGGCGCCCCGCTCGGCTTCATCATCGGCAACGGCCTGTTCCTGGTCATCGGCGCCCTGCTGCCGTCCGCGGCCGGCGCCGACCCCTCGCAGCCCTCGGACGCCTTCGTCAGCTGGGGCTGGCGCGTCCCCTTCCTCTTCTCCGCCGTGATGGTCGCGATCGGCCTGTGGGTGCGCTCCCGGCTCGTCGAGTCGGCGGTCTTCGCCAAGACCCGCGAGACCGGCGGGGTGCGGCGGCTGCCGCTCGCCACCGTGGTGCGCAGCCACGGGAAGCAGTTGGTCCTGGGCACCTTCATCATGCTGGCGACCTATGTGCTCTTCTACCTGATGACCACGTTCTCGCTCAGCTACGGACGTGCGGCGAAGGACGCCGCCGTGCCCGGACTCGGCTACGACTACACCACGTTCGTGCTCATGATGATCTTCGGCGTGCTGTTCTTCGCCGCGTTCACCCTGATCTCAGGGCCGCTCGCGGACCGGTACGGGCGGCGCGCCACCCTGATCTGGATCACCGCCGCGATCGTGGTCTTCGGACTGGTCTGGGTGCCGCTGATCGAGCTGGGCACCCTCGGCGTGGTGCTGTGGCTCGTGCTCGGCTTCACCCTGATGGGCATGACGTTCGGCCCGATGGGCGCGCTGCTGCCGGAGCTCTTCCCGACCAGCGTGCGCTACACCGGCTCGGGCATCGCGTACAACGTCAGCTCGATCCTCGGGGCGGCGGTCGCCCCGTTCATCGCCGTGGCGCTGTGGGAGACCGGGGACGGCTCGCCGTGGCTGGTCGGCGTCTACCTCTCGGCGATGGCGGTGCTGACGCTGATCGCGCTTCTGCTCGGCAAGGAGACCAAGCACGTCTCCCTGGACGACCGTGAAGCCGCCTCCGCCGACGACGCGCCCCGCGCCGAGGCCGCCTCCCCCACCGCCTGAAGCCGACCGGCGTTCACCACCGCCGGGCCGCGAGCCTCCTCGCGCCCGGCGTACGGCCGCCCTCGCGGGGCATAACAACAACCCCCGGCCCAAGGGAACTTCAGCCCCACCCGCACCAGAGGGAGCCCCATGCTGCGCGGCATCGACGTGAGCGCCTACCAGTCCTCCTCCTACGCCACCGACGGCCTCTCCTTCGTCTTCGTCAAGGCGACCGAGGGGCGGTCCTACGTCAACCCCAAACTGGCCGCCCAGACGAAGCGCGCGCGTGACGCCGGGCTGGTCGTCGGCTTCTACCACTTCCTGTGGCCCGGCAACCTCAGCGCTCAGGCCGAGTACTTCGTGGGCAAGGCCCCGGAGCGGGCGGGCGACATCCTCGCCGTCGACTGGGAGACGACCAGCAACGGAACGCACGCGAGCAACGCGGAGAAGGACCTGTTCATCCGGAAGCTGAAGGACCTCCGGCCGAACAACCAGGTGGTGCTCTACTGCAACCGGAACTTCTGGCTCACGGTGGACAAGACCTCCTACGCGGGCGACGGCCTGTGGATCGCCGACTACGTCAGCGCCGGAAAGCCCCGCATCAAGGCGAAGTGGCGCTTCCACCAGTACACCGACAACCCGCTGGACAAGAACGTGGCCGACTTCGAGAGCAAGGCCGCGCTGCGGAGATGGGCCGAGGACGCCTGACCTATCCGCTGAACTCGGGGGTGCGCTCCGGTGATGCCTCCGCCAGGGCCTTCGTGACGGCCTCGACTCCGGCGCGGAGGCCGTAGACCGGGGTGGCGGGCTGCTGGCGCCAGGAGTCGTCGATGCCGCCGGCGTCCACCGTGTCGAAGCCGAGGGCGTCGATGAGGTCCCGTACCTTGCGCTTGGCCGGCTCGTCGTCGCCGGCCACCGGGAGGGCCATGCGGTCGGGGTCTCCGGCCGGGAGCGGGCGTTCCAGGATGTCCTGGGCGTAGGTGCCGTTGAAGGCCTTGACGACCGCGTGGCCGATGTGGCGTTCCGTCCAGCGGCTCTCGGTGAGGCCGTCGTCCTCTATCGCGGCGATCCTGCCGTCCCGCTCCCGGGGGTAGTAGTTGCCGGTGTCGATGACAGCGACGCCGTCCGCCGCCTTGTCGAGGAGGCCGGACGGCAGGTCCGGGACCGCCTTCAGCGGGATGGTGACCACGACGATCTCGGCGCCCCGCGGCGCCTCCTCGACCGTCACGGGCGTCGCGCCGGTCTCCTCCGCGAGGGCCGTGAGGGTGTGCGGGCCCCGGGAGTTGGCGACGTACACGTCGTGGCCGAGGGCGGTGAGCCGCCGGGTCAGGTTGCCGCCGATGTTGCCCGCTCCGATGATGCCGATCTTCATTGTCTGGCCTCGCCCTTCCGGGGATCGATAGCGCCTGGGCCTCCTCGCGGAGCCTTCGTGATCGGGGTCAACCTCCGGGGCGGAGGGGCTATTCCGGCTTGTCGGAAAGTGCGAACGGGTCCTCCAGTTCCCCGCGCAGCACCTCCGCCGCCCCCTCCTCGTCCCCGTCCGCCACCGCCCGGACGAGTTCCTCGTGGGCCTCGTCGCCGGTGTTCGGGTCGTGGGCGCGCAGGCCGGTCAGGGTGAGGAGTTCGATGAGGCCCTCGCGCAGGACGGGGGTGAACTCGGTGAACAGGTCCGCGAGCACCGGGTTGCGGGCGGCGGCGATCACGGTGGCGTGGAAGGCGATGTCCGCGTCGACGAAGGCAGCGTCGGCGGCGGTGGCGGCGGTGCGGCGGCCCTCCAGTGCCGCCCGCAGCGCCGCGATGTCGTCGGGGGTGCGGCGGCGCGCGGCGAGCCGGGCCGCGTGGACCTCGACCGCCATACGGACCTCGTAGACGTCGGTCACGGCGGCCCGGCGCAGCCGGGTGGGCCAGTCCTCGACCGGCTCAGTCGCGAGGACGAAGACGCCGGCGCCCTGGCGCGGCCGCACCAGCCCGGCACCCGCCAGGGCGCGCAGCGCCTCGCGGACGGTCGAGCGGCCGACACCCAGTTCCTTCGCCAGGGTCGTCTCGCCGGGCAGCTTGGTGCCGACGGGCCAGTGGCCGCCGGTGATCTGCTCGCGCAGCCGGGCGGCGGCCTGCTCGACCAGGGGGCTGGGACGGACGGCGCCGAGCGGCATGTGCTTCACCAACTTGTCTGAGGAGTGGAGGGATTCTATCGGCATTTCACTTGTCTGAGGAGCTGAGGAGTGACTAGCGTACGGCGCATGACGTTCCGCGGTCTCCTTCTTCTCGGCTGCCGCGGCGGGGCCTGACGCGACCGGCACCCCGCCGCGGGGCGCCGTGCCGCCGGTCACCGTCCGACCGAGCCGAAGGCGACAGCCGACGATGACCACCACCCCTGCCCCGGTCTGGAACCCCCAGCGCCCGGGCCCCATGCCCTTCCATCGCTACCGCCCCTTCCAGGACCGTGTGCACGTCCCCGCCGCCGGCCGCGACTGGCCCACCGCCAGGATCGAGCGCGCTCCTCTCTGGGTCCCCGTCGACCTGCGCGACGGCAACCAGGCCCTCGCCGAGCCGATGGACACGTCCCGCAAGCGCCGCTTCTTCGACCTGCTGACCGGCATGGGCTTCAAGGAGATCGAGGTCGGCTACCCGTCGGCCAGCCGCACCGACTTCGACTTCGTACGGCATCTGGCGACCGGCGACGCCGTCCCGGACGACGTCACGCCCGTCGTGTTCACCCCGGCCCGCCGGGACCTGATCGACCGCACCTTCGAGGCGATCGAGGGCATGCCGAGGGCCGTCGTGCATCTGTACATCGCGACCTCGCCGGTGTGGCGGGACGTCGTCCTGGGGCGGGACCGGGCGGAGGTGTGGCGGACCGTGCGGGAGGCCGCCGAGCACATGGCCCGCCGGGCGGACCAGGCCCCGTATGTCCGCTTCCAGTTCTCGCCGGAGACCTTCAACCTGACCGAGCCCGACTTCGTCCTGGAACTGTGCGACGGGCTGACCGAACTGTGGGACGCGAGCCCGGACCGGCCGGTGACCCACAACCTCCCGGCGACCGTGGAGATCGCGACGCCGAACGTCTACGCCGACCAGATCGAGTACGCGCACCGACATCTGTCCCGGCGCGACAGCGTGATCCTCTCCGTGCACCCGCACAACGACCGCGGCACCGGCGTCGCCTGCGCCGAACTGGCCGTCCTGGCCGGTGCCCAGCGCGTCGAGGGCTGTCTGTTCGGCAACGGTGAGCGCACCGGCAACGTCGACCTGGTGACCCTCGCGCTGAACCTGTACGCCCAGGGCGTCGACCCGATGATCGACTTCCGTGACATCGACACGGTGAGGGAGACGGTCGAGCACTGCAACCGGCTGCCCGTGCACCCGCGCCATCCGTACGCCGGGGAGCTCGTCCACACCGCCTTCTCGGGCACCCACCAGGACGCGATCAGCAAGGGCCTGGCCCGGCACGCCGAGGGTGCGCGGGAGCTGGGCGTGCCGGAGCGGCAGGCGCCCTGGTCGGTGCCGTACCTGCCGGTCGACCCGGCCGACCTGGGCCGCTCCTACGAGGCGGTGATCCGTGTGAACTCGCAGTCGGGCAAGGGGGGCACGGCCTATCTGCTGCGCGCCCACCACGGCGTGGACCTCCCCGCGCGCATGCGGCCGGACTTCTCCCGGGCCGTGCAGGAGGTGACGGACGGCAGCGGCCGGGAGATGGCGGCGAAGGAACTGTACGAGCTGTTCCGTTCGACGTACGTCGTGGCGGACGGGGAGGTGGCGCTGGAGGCCTGGTCGGTGCACCCGGACGAGTCCGGCCGGCGCTTCGTGTGCACGCTGCGGACCGGTGAGCGCACCGGCGACTTCGAGGGCACGGGCGGCGGACCGGTCTCCGCGTTCGTCGACGCGCTGGCCGGAGCGGGAGTCGACGTGGAGGTGCTCGACTTCCATGAGCAGGCCGGTGAGGGCGGTGAGTACGCCTTCGCCGAGTGCCGGGTCGGCGGTACGACGTGCTGGGGCGCGGGCCAGGACTCCTCGGCCCTGGCCGCGTCCGTCCGGGCGGTGCTGTCCGCGGTGAACAGGGCGCTGCGGTGACGGCGGTCGTCCTGCGCGCCGAGGACGCCCATGTCGTACGCGACGGCCGGCCGATCCTCCAGGAGGTGTTTCTCACGGTCCGGGCGGGCGAGCACTGGGCACTGCTCGGGGCCAACGGCGCGGGCAAGTCCACCCTGCTGGGCCTGCTCGGCGCGCGCGTCCATCCCACCCGGGGCACCGTGGAGGTGCTGGGCCACCGGCTGGGCCGGGTCGATCTGCGGGAGCTGCGCGCGTACGTCGGGCATGTCGACCCGCGGCATCCGCTCGGCTCGCCGCTGCGGGTACGGGACGTCGTCCTGACCGGTCTGACCAACTCCGTGGAGCCCCTGCCCCGGTGGCGTCCGACGCCGGAGCAGGAGGAGCGGGCGGAGCGGCTGATCCGGACGCTGGGGCTTGCGGAGCACCGTGAGGCGCGCTGGCCCACCCTCTCCCAGGGGCAGCGGAGCCGGACCCTGATCGCCCGGGCCCTCATGCCCGAGCCCCGGCTGCTGCTCCTGGACGAACCCGCCACCGGCCTCGACCTGCCTGGCCGGGAGCGACTGATCGGGGCGCTGGAGGAGCTGCGCCGGGATCATCCGAGGCTGTCGACGGTCCTGGTCACCCATCATCTGGAGGAGCTGCCGCCGCACACCACGCACGCCCTGCTGCTGCGCGAGGGCCGTCCGCTGGCCGACGGCCCGGTGGCCGAGGTGCTGACCGCCGACCGGCTCGGCAAGTGCTTCGACCTGCCGATGGTCCTGGAACGGCGGGACGGCCGCTGGAGCGTGCGCACGGCACGCCGGGCATGACAAGGGGCCCGGTCCGACCGGGATCGGACCGGGCCCCTTCGTCCAGGAGGCGGAACGCCTCCGGCAGCGGGCGGCTGCCTGCCCGGGCG
The DNA here is from genome assembly GCF_053643595.1 of Streptomyces sp. NPDC055506. NCBI lineage: Bacteria > Bacillati > Actinomycetota > Actinomycetes > Kitasatosporales > Streptomycetaceae > Streptomyces > Streptomyces sp. NPDC055506. Next base: position 7,972 of record NZ_JBSHKH010000083.1, read on the forward strand.
ACACCCCGTTCAGTCGGCTACTTGTTCAGGTAGGCCCAGAACTCGTCGAAGCTCAGCTTCTTGTCGCCGTCGAGGTCGCGGGTCTTGATGACGACCTCGGCGACCGACTCGGTGACGTTCCAGTCACCCGACCGGGCCAGGGCGGTCTTGAACTCGGCAGCGGTGATGAATCCGTCGCCGTCCGTATCGATCCGCTCGAACTGCTTGCGTGCTTCCTCGATGTCCGCCACCGGTCCGCCCCTACTCTCGTGCTCTCGTGTTCTGCGTCGTGCTGACGCAGGTCAGATTAACCGGCCGTGCGTGCCTCCAGCGCGGCGACCACCCAGGCGAACTCCTCGTCGTAGGTCGGCTGGGGGCCGAGGCCGTTGACGACGGCCTGGAGTTCGCGGTAGCGGGCGACCCGTACGTTGGAGGCTGCCGTGAGGCGTTCGAGCACGGCGGCCCGGTCGCTGTCGCCGAGCAGGTCCCTCAGGACATCGCCGGCCTCCGGTGCCTCGGGGGCCATGCCGCGCTGCCGCGCCTCGGCCGCGAGCTGTACGAGCCGGCTCATGAACCACAGGGACGAACCGGCCGGGACGTCCGGCCCCCGGTCGGCCGCGTTGAACTCGATCATCTGCCGCATCTGCGCGCGGAAGCCGGGGTCCTGGATCAGCTCGGCGAGCTCCACCCAGGCGTCGACCTGCTCGGGTGTGGGGTCCTCGGGCAGTTCGGCCGCCGCGAAGCGCAGCCTGCCGCGGATGTCCGGGTCGGCGGTGTCGATCCCCTCGAAGATCTCCGCCATGAAGTCCTCGACGATCCGACGTCGTTCGGCCGCCGAGAGCCGTGCCAGTCTGTTCATGAGTGTCATCTCCTCCGCGCTGGAACCCCGCCTCGCGACCGTCGACAGCACCGCACGGGTCACCTTGAGCGACCGGATCTGCGCGTCCAGCGCGACCACGTGCGCGGCGGCGACCCGCGCGACCGTGGTCTCGCCGGCCAGGACCCGGCGGACGTCCGTCAGGCCGAGGCCGAGTTCGCGCAGGGTGCGGATCAGCTCCAGGCGGGCCACGGAGGCGGTGTCGTACAGCCGGTAGCCGCCCGCGGACCGGGTCACCGGGGGCAGGGCGCCCTCGTCGGACCAGTAGCGGATGGTGCGCACGGTCAGTCCCGTGACCCGGGCCAGTGCCCCGATGGTGAGCAGTCCGGTGCCGTCGTCGGTCATGTCCGCGAGTCTGGGCCCTCCAGTGGGTGGAGACTCAACTCTCGCGCTCTCTCACCGTCACCGGAAGATGCCCGTGTGGCCGAGGGAGTAGCGGCCGGGCTGCGGGTAGACCGCGAGGCCGTGCGGGCCGCTGCCTACGGGGATGCGGGCGAGCTGGGCGCCGGTGCGGGTGTCGATGGCGTAGACCTCGGCGTCGTAGCGGCCGGAGAGCCACAGGACCTTGCCGTCGGCGGAGACGCCGCCCATGTCGGGGCTGCCGCCGTCGGGCAGGTCCCACTTCTTGGTGAGCTTGTTCCGGGTGAAGTCGAAGACGGAGACGGTGCCTTCGCCGCGGTTGGAGACGTACATCTCGCGGGAGTCGCGGCTGACGTAGAGGCCGTGGCAGCCCTTGCCGGTGGGCAGCAGGGTGGGCTGGGTGAACTTGTCGCCGTCCAGGACCCACATGCCGTGGGCCATCATGTCGGCGATGTAGAACCTCTTGCCGTCCGGCGAGACCTTCACGTCCTGCGGCATGGCGCCCTCGAACGGCAGCCTCTGCTGCCCCACGACCTTCATCTTCTCGGTGTCGACCTTGAGCAGCTCGCCGCTGAACTCGCAGGAGACGATGAAGTAGCGGCCGTCGAGGGAGAAGTCGGCGTGGTTGACGCCGTAGCAGGAGACCGGGACCGTCTTCTTCCGGTCCATGGTGTGCGGGTCGCGGAAGACCAGCTCGCGGTCGAGGGAGGCCATCACGACGGCGTACTTGCCGTTGGGCGTGAAGTAGAGGTTGTACGGGTCGTGGACCTCGACCTCCTTGCCGGCCTTGCCGGTCTTGGGGTCGATCGGGGTGAGGGTGTGGCCGCGGTTGTTGTTGACCCAGAGCGTCTTCAGATCCCAGGAGGGCACGACGTGCTGGGGCTGCCGGCCCACGGGGATCGTCTCGATGATCTTGTACGTCTTCGGGTCGATGACGGAGACGGTGTCGGACTCGGTGTTGGGGACGTAGACGCGGGACGGGAAGCCCTTGACCACGGGCGACAGCTTGTTGGGGCGGTCGGCCGCGTACACGTCCTTCGGGTCGAGGACGGGCGGCATGCCCGGCAGGCCCTGGACGGTCTTCTTCTCGGGCGGGGCGGGCACGGCGGCCTTGGTGGGGCGGGTCCCGGAGGTCCGCTCCTCGCCCTGGGTACCGCAGGCGGCGAGGACGGCGAGGGCGGCGCCCGCGACAAGGGCGCGCTTGACGAAGTGGCGGTGCATTGGACCATTTAAGGGGCGCTCCGTACGGAAACCGGTGATTCGCCCGATCGACGTCCAGGTGAGTCGTCGCAGGTCACACCCCCGGTCGAGCCCCTGCCCCGCCGGCGGCCGTCAGCGGTCGGCGACCCGCATCTCGAACCATGTCGTCTTGCCCCGGGGCAGCAGATCGACCCCCCAGCGGTCGGCCAGCTTGTCGACGAGGAAGAGGCCCCGGCCGCTGACGTCCAGCTCCTGGACCGGCATCAGACAGGGCAGTCCCCGGGAGGGGTCGCGGACCTCGACGCGGATCCAGCCGCGGCGCCGGTGCAGACGCAAACCGAAGATGCGGGCGCCGGTGTGGCGTACGGCGTTGCCGACCAGTTCGGAGACGAGCAGGACCGCCTCCTCGGTGATCTTGGGGGTGAGTCCCCAGTGGCGCAGGACCACGACCTGGGTGAGCCGTCTGGCGGTGGCCGCGGACTCGGGGCGGGACGGCAGTGGGACCTCTGCCTCCGTCGGGTTGCCGTACAACTCCAGCGCCTTCAGGGCGCGTTCGTCCTCGACGGTCGGCGACCAGCGCGCCGCGGCCGCATGTGCGTGTCCCCGCGGCTGTTCCATACCCTCCAGCCCCGCCATGCCCCCCATCATGGCCGTCCGGGGCGCCCGCCGGGGCCGTTCCCGGGGAATAGACCCCCCGGAACGGGCCCGGAACCGGCAGTCGGACGGCATATGCCGACGGCACTTCGGGGCCTTCCACGGCCCGCATGACCTGCGAATACGACCCGATTCGGGGCAAGCGACGAAGTTCCCCGGCCGCACACGCTTAAGGCTGCCTTAAGGCTGCCATAAACCGCTCCGTCGAGGGACCCGGATCAGACGCCGTGTCAATTGCAAGCCCCTGGAGGGGTGTTCAGAGGATGCGTTCAGAGGAACTTCGCCTTGCCCGGCCCCTCCTCCACGAAGCTGCGCATGCCGCGCTCACGGTCCTCGGTGGCGAACAGGCCCGCGAACCAGTTGCGTTCGATCGTCAGGCCCGTCTCGATGTCCGTCTCCAGGCCGGCGTCGACGGCCTCCTTGGCGGCGCGCAGCGCGAGCGCCGGGCCCTGGGCCAGCTTGGCGGCCCAGGCGTGCGCCTGCGTGTACACCTCGTCGGCGGGCACGACCCGGTCCACCAGGCCGATCTCCCGCGCCTCGTCGGCCTTCACCATCCGGCCGGTGAAGATCAGGTCCTTGGCCTTGGAGGGGCCGACCAGGCGGGCCAGGCGCTGGGTGCCGCCCGCGCCGGGGATGAGGCCGAGCAGGATCTCGGGCTGGCCGAGCTTGGCGTTCTCACCGGCGATGCGGTAGTCCGCGCACAGCGCGAGTTCGCAGCCGCCCCCGAGCGCGTAACCCGTCACGGCCGCGACGACCGGCTTGGGGATGCGGGCCACGGCCGTGAAGGAGTCCTGCAGGGCGCGGGCGCGCAGGACCATCGCGGCGTGGTCCATCGCCTGCATCTCCTTGATGTCCGCGCCGGCCGCGAACACCTTCTCGCCGCCGTAGACCACCACGGCCCGCACGTCGTCGCGGCGCGTGGCCTCCTCGGCGAGTTCCTTCAGCCGGTCCTGCGTGGCGATGTCCAGCGCGTTCATGGGCGGGCGGTCGAGACGCAGCGTGCCGACGCCTTCAGCGACTTCGAGAGAGACGGTCATGGGAGCAGGTTAACGGCGACTAACGGCAAGGGCCCCGGTGCGGTCCGTCACACCGGGGCCCTCGTCGTCGGATCGGCGTCGGCTCATCGTGAGCCGGGCGCTACTTCTTCCACTTCTCCCACGACATGTTCCAGCCGTTGAGCCCGTTGTCCGGGTCGACGATCCGGTCCTCGGAGTTCTTGACGACGACCACGTCGCCGATCATCGAGTGGTTGAAGAACCAGGCCGCCGGCACCTTCTTGTCCCAGCCGCCGCGCACGTCGCGCAGGCCGATGCAGCCGTGGCTGGCGTTGTACTCGCCCAAGGCGCCGCCCGCCCAGTAGTTGCCGTGCAGGAAGGTGCCGGAGGTGGTGAGGCGGACGGCGTGCGGGACGTCCTTGATGTCGTACTCGCCGCCGTAGCCGACGGTCTCGCCGTTCATCCGGGTCACGGGGAGCATCTCGCTGACGACCATTTGGCCGTTCCAGGTCTCCATGCCGGGCTTGCCGGTGGTGACCGGGATGGTCTTGATGACCTTGCCGTCGCGCATGACCTTCATCGTGAGCTTCTTGGCGTCCACGACGGAGACCTGGTTGCGGCCGATGGTGAAGTCGACCGTCTTGTCCTGCTCGCCGTAGACGCCGGAGCGCCCCTCGACGCCGTCGAGGTTCAGGTCGACGGTCACCTTGGTGCCGGGCTTCCAGTACTTCTCGGGGCGGAAGTCGAGACGGTCGTTGCCGAACCAGTGGCCCTCGACGTCCACGGCCGGCTCCGTCTTGACGCGGATGGCCTTCTCGACGTCCTCCGGGTTGGTGATGCCCCGGTCGAAGCGAATGGAGAACGGCATCCCCACGCCGACCTTCGAGCCGTCCTCGGGGGTGAAGGTGCCGGTGAAGGTGTTCTCCGGCGTCAGCGTCGTGAAGCCGGCGTCCTCGGCGGCCGTGCGGCCCTCGGAGTCCTTGGCGACCGCGTGGACCGTGTACTTGGTGGCGGCGGCCAGATGGATGGACGGCGTCCAGGTGGCGCCGTCGCCGGATATCTCGCCGTCGACCTTCTTGCCCTTGGCGTCCTTGACCTCGACCTCGGTCAGCTTGCCCTTGGCGGCGGTGACCTTCAGCTTCCCGCTGGTGTCGACGGACTTGGCACCGTCCTTGGGGGTGATGCTCACCACGGCCTCGGACTGCTTGCTCTGCGCGGTGCCCGAGCCCTTGCCGGTGCCGTCGCCCCCGCCGGCACCGGCTCCGCTCTCCCCGCCGCCACACGCCGTGACGGCGAGGAGCAGCGAGCCGAGTATCAGCGCGAGCAGTCCGTGCCTGCCCCCAACCGACGCCCCCGATATCGGTCGCCCGTTCAAGTCGTTCTCCCCTCCCCGGGCCTGGTCAGGCCCACAACCCCTGCGCGTCCCCCGCGCACCGGCGCATAGTAACCACAAGGCGAGGGGCACCGGCGGCCCGCGATTGTCACTGTTCCGTCCCAACGGAACGCCGGGTCGATCCCTCCCCTGTCGGTTACTTCACCGCACTGCCCGCTTTCCATGCGTTCCAGGTCATGTTCCAGCCTCCGAGGCCATTGTCGGGAGAGACCTCTTTGTCCTTGCTGTTGACGACCTCGACGACGTCCCCGACCAGGCTGCGGTCGAAGAACCAGCCGGCCGGGGTGTCCGAGCCGCCGCCCTTCACATCGCGCAGTCCGATACAGCCGTGACTGACGTTGCTCCGTCCGAAGACGGTGTGGTCCGCCCAGTAGTTGCCGTGCAGGAAGGTGCCGGAGTCGGTCAGGCGCATGGCGTGCGGGACGTCCGGGATGTCGTACTCGCCTTTGCCGTCGCGCTTCTTGAAGCCGACCGTCGCCCCGTTCATCCGGGTGACGTCGAGCATCTCGGTCACCACCATCTTCCCGTTGTACGTGGTCGTCTCGGGGGCGCCGGCCGTGACCGGCACGGTGGCGAGGGTCTCGCCGTCGCGCCGGACCTCCATGGTGTGCCGGGCGGCGTCCACCACGGAGACCTGGCCGCGGCCGACGGTGAAGGAGAACGTCTTGTGCTGCAGGCCGTAGACCCCGGGCGCGCCCTCGACGTCGCGCAGGCGCAGGTCGACGGTGACCTGGGTGCCGGGTTTCCAGTAGTCCTCGGGGCGGAAGTCGAGGCGGCTCCGGCCGAACCAGTGCGGGCGGATCTCGACGGCCGGGCGGGAGGTGACCCGCACCGCGCGTTCGACGACGGCGCGGTCGGCGATCTCCCGGTTGAACTCCAGGGAGACGATCATGCCGGTGCCGACCGTGGCGCGGTTCTCCGGGGCGACGTAGCCGATGAAGCGTTCCTCGGGGACGTACGTCGTGAAGGTGGTGTGCCGGGCCGAGCGGTGGCCGTCGCCGTCCACGGCCACCGCGTCGACCGTGTACTCGGCGGCGAGCGCCAGCCGCTTCTCCTCGGGCTCCCAGGTCAGGCCGTCGGCCGAGACCCGCCCGGGCACCGGGGACTCCTGCGCGTCCTGGGACCTGGTGACCTTCACCGATTCCAGCCTGCCGTCGGGGACGCGCACCCGCAGCGTCCTTCCGGGGCGCACGCCCCTGCTGCCGTCGTCGGGCGAGACCTTGATGACGTCCTCGGGCGCCGGGGGCGCGCCGAACGCCCCGGCGATCCCGCCCGCGTCGTCCGAGGTACAGCCCGTGGCCCCGGCCAGCAGCCCTGCCCATGTCACTACGGCGGCCAGCGCGGCCCTCGCGCGCCGCGCGCGCCCTTGTACGTGCCTCACGGGGTACCCAACGACCGGCCGCGTCCCCGGGAAACGACCATGCCCGCCCCCGGGGAAACGTGAGTGCGACCCATGCTCTGGGCAGAACAGTGGGGAGGACGACGCGCAGGGGAGCCGCGGCCCGGGCCGCAGTACAGGACCGCACCCCTCTGTCCCCCGTCGTTCCACGAGCCGCGGGAGGCTGACAGGTGTCCAGCGCAGCCGAGCAGGAGGCGGTGGCCGGCCATCAGGCCACCGGGAACGGGCGCCAGGCCGCCGCCGCGAACGGCGTACGGCGGCCCGCGCCGCCACCCGTGGTGCCCGCCTGGCCGGGCGCGGCGACACCGCTGGGCGCCCGGTTCCGGGTCGGCCCCGACGGGGTGGCGGGGACCAACTTCGCCTTGTGGGCGGGCGGGGCGGAGGGGGTCGAGCTGTGCCTCTGCGACGAGACGGGCAAGGAGTCGCGGGTCCGGCTCGGCGAGCTGACCCACGAGATCTGGCACGGCTTCGTCCCGGGCGTGCTGCCCGGACAGCGCTACGGCTACCGGGTGCACGGCCGCTGGGACCCGTGGACCGGCGCCCGCTGGAACCCGGCGAAGCTGCTGCTCGACCCCTACGCGCGCGCGGTGGACGGGGACTTCTCGCTGCCTCCCGAGGTGTACGGGCACGTCCGCGACTGGCCGCAGCAGCACGTCGCCGACACCGTGCGCGACGACCGGGACTCGGCGCCGTACGTCCCCAAGGGCGTCGTCGTCCACGATGACGACGACTGGGCCGACGACCGCCGCCCGAAGACCCCGTGGGCCGACTCGGTGATCTACGAGGTGCACGTCAAGGGCTTCACCCAACTGCACCCGGGCATCCCCGAGGAACTGCGCGGCACCTATGCCGGCCTCGCGCACCCGGCCGCGATCGAGCACCTGGTGAAGCTGGGTGTGACGGCGGTGGAGCTGCTGCCGGTGCACCAGTTCGCGCACGAGGACCATCTGCTGCGCAGAGGCCTCGGCAACTACTGGGGCTACAACTCCATCGGCTACTTCGCCCCGCACGCGGCCTACGCGGCCTCCGGGACGAGGGGCGAGCAGGTCGGCGAGTTCAAGCGCATGGTGCGCGCCCTGCACGCGGCGGGGATCGAGGTCATCCTCGACGTGGTCTACAACCACACGGCGGAGGCGGGCGAACTCGGCCCGACGCTGTCCCTGAAGGGCATCGACAACCGCGGCTACTACCGCCTCCAGGACGACCCCCGCCGCTACGCCGACTACACCGGCTGCGGCAACACCCTGCACGTGGTCCAGCCGCAGGTGCTGCGCCTGATCACGGACTCGCTGCGGTACTGGGTGACGGAGATGGGCGTCGACGGCTTCCGCTTCGACCTGGCGGCGGCGCTGGCCCGCTCGATGCACGACGTCGACATGCTCTCCCCGTTCCTGGCGGTCATCGCCCAGGACCCGGTGCTGCGGCGGGTGAAGCTGATCGCCGAGCCGTGGGACGTGGGGTCGGGCGGCTACCAGGTGGGCGCGTTCCCGCCCCTGTGGACGGAGTGGAACGACCGGTACCGCAACGCCGTACGGGACTTCTGGCGGCACGCGCTGCCCGATGTGCGGGAGATGGGCTACCGGCTGTCGGGCTCCAGCGATCTGTACGCCTGGGGCGGGCGCCGGCCCTACGCGTCCGTCAACTTCGTCACCGCGCACGACGGCTTCACCCTGCGCGACCTTGTGTCGTACGAGCGCAAGCACAACGAGGCCAACGGCGAGGGCAATCGCGACGGCACGAACGACAACCGGGCCTGGAACTGCGGAACCGAGGGCGAGACGGACGACGAGGGGATCAGGGCCCTGCGGCGCCGGCAGCTGCGGAACCTGCTGACCACGCTGCTGCTGTCCACCGGCGTGCCGATGCTGGTCGCGGGCGACGAGCTGGGCCGCACGCAGCGCGGCAACAACAACGCGTACTGCCAGGACAACGAGATCAGCTGGGTGGACTGGGGGCTGCTGGAGGACCCCGGGTGGCGCGCCCTGTTCGAGCTGACCTCCCGGCTGATCGAGCTGCGTCACCGGCACCCGGTGCTGAGGCGCCGGGCGTTCTTCTCGGGCCGGGCCCAGACCGCGGACGGGCTGCGCGACCTGGCCTGGTTCACGTCCCGGGGCACCGAGATGACGGAGCAGGACTGGTACGCGCCCGCCGCCACGCTGGGGATGTACCTGTCCGGCCGGGACATCCCGGGCCGGGACGAGCGCGGGGCGCAGATCCTCGACGACAGCTTCCTCGCCGTGCTGCACGCGGGCGAGGCACCGGTGCGTTTCGAACTGCCGGGGCCGCCCTGGGCGGAGCGGTACGAAGTCGTCGTCGACACGAGCCTGGAGGAGCAGCGGGAGGCACCGGGCGTGGAGCACCGGGCCGGGGCGGAGATCACGATGCCGGCGCGGGCGGTGCTGCTGCTGCGGGTGACGGGCTGAGGCATCGTTTCGCCTGGTGAGGCTGCCGCATTGTTGCGGGGTGTTGCGGCGCGTTGCGGGTCCGTGAACTCGGCGGGGATCTTCTTGACCCCGCCGTCGGACCGCTGGCAGCGTCCCTCCTGAGCCGTGCCTCCCCTCCCCCTCTCCGCTCCGAGACTCCAGGACCCCGCATGCCCGAAATATCCCGTCGTGCCCTCGGTGCCCTCGTCGGCGGTGGTGCCGTGGGCGCCGTCGCCGGTACGGCCACCGGTGCCGAAGCCGCCCCCGCCGAGCGGCCGTTCAGGGCCCGCCCCGCTGCCGGGTCAGGCCGCCGCCCCAACGTCCTCGTCATCCTGGGCGACGACCTCGGCTGGGCCGACCTGTCCTCCTACGGCGCCCCCCACATCAAGACGCCGAACCTGGACCGGCTGGCCCGCCAGGGCGTGCGGTTCACCGACGCCTACTCCGGCTCCTCGACCTGCTCCCCGACCCGGTTCAGCCTCTACACCGGGCGCTATCCCGGCCGTACGAAGGGCGGACTCGCCGAGCCGATCGCCGACCGGTCGCAGGGCCTGGACCCGAGCCACCCCACCCTCGCCTCCCTGCTGAAGAAGGCGGGCTACGCCACCGCGCTCATCGGCAAGTGGCACTGCGGCTGGCTGCCCGACTTCAGCCCCACCAAGTCCGGCTGGGACGAGTTCTTCGGCAATCACGGGGGCGTGCTGGAGTACTTCTCCAAGCTCGGCCAGCTCGGCGACCACGACCTCTACGAGGGGGACGCCGAGTACAAGGACCTGCGGTACTACACGACCGTGCTGACGGAGCGGGCCGTGGAGTACGTGAGCCGGGACCACGACCGGCCCTGGCTGCTCAACCTCAACTTCACCACCCCGCACTGGCCATGGCTCGCCGAGGGCGACGAGGAGACCGGCGCGGAGATCGCGGCGAAGATCAGGGTGGCGACATCCCAGGCCGAGGTCAGCAAGGCCCTGAACCACTACGACGGCGGCTCGGTCGCCAAGTACACCCAGATGGTGGAGAGCCTGGACGCGGCCGTCGGGGAGGTGCTCGCCGCCCTGCGCCGCTCCGGGCAGGAGGAGAACACCGTCGTGCTGTTCGCCAGCGACAACGGCGGCGAGCGCTGGTCGTACCTGTGGCCCCTGAGCGGCCAGAAGTTCTCCCTCCAGGAGGGCGGCATCCGGGTGCCCGCGATCCTGCGCTGGCCCGCCCGGATCGACGGCCGGCAGGTCAGCCACGAGCCGAACTTCTCCCCCGACTGGACCGCCACCCTGCTGGAGCTGGCCGGTGCCCGGCCCGACCCGGCGTATCCGCTGGACGGCACGAGCCTCGCCGGGTACCTGCTGCGGGGCGAACGGCTGGCCGAGCGGGATCTGTTCTGGCGGACGCGCGGCAACCGGGCCCTGAGGCGCGGCGACTGGAAGTACTACCGGGACGCCAAGGGCACCGACCACCTGTACAACCTGGCCGCCGACGCCCGTGAACAGGCCGACCTCGCCCCCGACGAGCCGGAGTTGCTCACCGAGCTGAAGGCGGCGTGGGAGAAGACCGCAGCGGGGCTGCTGCCGTACCCGGGCTAGCTAGCCCAGGATGCCTCGCTCGTACGCCGTGGCCACCGCCGCCGCACGGTCCTTCACGCCCAGCTTGGCGTAGAGGTGCGTGAGGTGGGTCTTGACCGTGGCCTCGCTGATGAAGAGTTCGCGGGCGATCTCGCGGTTGGAGGTGCCCTTGGCGACCAGGGCCAGGACCTCGCGCTCGCGGGCGGAGAGGGCGTCGTTGCCGGGGGTCCGGGGAGTACGGACCGCCGAGACCAGGCGGGAGGCCACCGCCGGGGAGAGGACGGTCCGGCCTTCCGCCGCCGCGCGGACCGCCGCGAACAGTTCGTCTCGCGGGGCGTCCTTCAGGAGGTAGCCCGTCGCGCCCGCCTCTATCGCGGGGAGGGTGTCGGAGTCGGTGTCGTAAGTGGTCAGGACGAGGACCTTGGCGCGGGCGCCGGTGCGGGTCAGCTCGCGGATGGCGTCCACTCCCCCGCCGCCCGGCATGCGCAGGTCCATCAGGATCACGTCCGGGTCCAGGGCGGAGGCGAGCGCGACCGCCTCGACGCCGTTCGACGCCTCCCCCAGCACGCGGAAGCCCGGCGCGGACTCGAACATGCCGCGCAGGCCGTCCCGTACGACGGGGTGGTCGTCGACGACGAGCAGGGTGATCGCGGCGGCGTCAGTCATGGCGGACCAACGGTACGCGAGCGGAGACCGCCGTACCGTGGCCCGGCTCCGACTCGACGGTGAGGGACCCGGCGACGCGTTCGGCGCGGGCGCGCATGCCGTCGAGGCCGAAGCCACCGGCGCGGTCGCGTTCGGGGACGGCGAGCGGGTCGAAGCCGCGGCCGTCGTCGCGGATGTCGAGGATGACCTCGTCGCCGAGGAAGGACAGGGTGACGCCGACACGGCCGGCGGCGGCGTGCCGGGCGGTGTTGGAGAGTGCCTCCTGGACGATCCGCAGGAGCGTGGCCGCGATCTCCTCGTGGAGCTGCTCGTCGGTGCCGGTGACGGTGAACTCGGCGCGCACACCCGTCCGTTCGCCCCATTCGGCGACCGTCTTCTTCAGGGCTTCCGGCAGTCCGGCGTCGGCCAGCGCCACGGGGGCGAGGTTGTGCACGGAGCGGCGGGCCTCGCCGAGGCTGTGCCGGGCCAGGTCCGAGGCGCGTTCGAGGTGGGTGCGGGCCACGGCCAGGTCTGGGGCGTTCGCGACGACCTGGAGCTGGGCGATGATGCCGGTCAGCCCCTGGGCGATGGTGTCGTGGATCTCGGCGGCCAGCCGTCGCCGCTCGTCGGCGACTCCGGCCTCCCGGGCCTGCACCAGGAGCTGGGCGTGCAGGGCGGCGTTCTCGTCGAGGGCCTGCTGCAGGGCCGCGTTGGTGCGCTCCAGTTCGGTGATGGTCGCGGTCTGGATCCGGGTGCGTTCCTCCTCCCGCCCGGCCAGCTGGCCGAAGACGATCAGCAGCGCGATGTGGACGCAGAGCAGCCCGCCGAACACCGCCCAGTTCAGCGGCCCGTGCAGGGGCATGCCACCGGACTGCGACCCGGCGATGGTCACCGCGGTCGCCAGCAGCCCGAGTTTGAGCGGGCGACCCCGCAGCAGCCGGTCGGGGCCGACGAACCCGGCGGCGGCGTAGAAGGCGAAGAACGGGTTGAACCAGCTCAACGCGAAGGCCAGGGCCCAGCGTATGAAGTAGTAGCAGGCGCCCGGCCCCGAGGGGGTCAGGGGCCGGCCGCGGGACCAGCGCCCCCACCACACCTGGAGGGCCACGGCGGCGCCTACCAGGACGACGGTGGCGTACCGCTCCCGCCCGGTCATGCCGACCGCGTCGACCGTGGCCACGGAGAGCACGGTGCCCGCCGCCAGCATCCCGTAGGGCCCCCAGCGGAAGTACGCCGCCCACCGCTGCTCCACACCCGCCACGTCCGTCATGCCCACAGTGTCGGCCACGGCCGTGGACCCTCCCCCGGCGCCGGTCATTCCCAGCGGAACCAGCGCGCGGCCGACGCCGAGAGCACCGCCGTCCACGCGGCGAGGACGGCCAGGTGGCCCCAGCTCGGCCAGTCGCCCGCGGCGGCCTGGTCGAGGGCCCGTGCGGCGGCGCCGAAGGGGGTGCACTGGACGATGCGGCCCAGCAGGTCCGGCATGGCCTGCACGGGCACCCAGACCCCGGCACAGAACATCATCGGGAAGAACACGGCCGTCCCGATCGCGGTCGCGATCTTCGTCGTGCGGGCCCGTGCCGAGATCACCGCGCCCAGCGAGATGGCGGCGAGCACGGCGAGGAGCAGCGCGAGCAGGTACCCGACGGGCTGTTCGGGCAGCCGTACGTCGTAGGCGAGGCGTCCGACGACGAGCGTGAGCAGCGCGGAGACCAGGGCCGCCACGCCGTTCACCAGCATCTGGGCGGCCAGCAGGGCCGAGGGCCGGACAGGGGTGGTGGACAGCCGGCGCAGGATGCCGTTCTCGCGGTAGCCGGTGAGCGTCGGCGGCATCGCCTGCACCCCGGCCATGATGAGGGCGACCAGCACGCACACGGGCACGTACACGTCGACGATCCGCAGCCCGCCGAGCCCGTCCTGGGCCTCGCGGAACGACGGCACGGAACCGAGGATGCCCAGCAGCAGAGCCGGGAACAGCAGGACCCAGAAGAGACTGCCCGGCTCGCGCCTGAAGAGGCGGAACTCGCTGCGCAGCACAGCGGGGTTGATCAGTGCCGTGCTCATGCGGAGGCCTCCGTGAGGTCCAGGAACGCGTCGTCCAGCGTGGCGTCGGTGACGCGGAGTTGACGGGCGGTGATGTGGTGGCGGGCGAGCAGCGACAGCACGGCGTTGACCGTGTCGTCCGTGCCGGACAGCGTGATCCGGCCGTCCTTGTTCTCGACGGCGACCAGGGCGGGGAGCGTGTTCAGCTCGCGGTCGTCCAGGGGCGTGGACGGGGTGAAGCTGATGACGGTGGCGCCCGCCGAGCGGCGGATCAGCCCGGAGGGAGTGTCGAGGGCGGCGACCCGGCCCTTGTCGATCACGGCGATCCGGTCGCAGAGCCGCTGTGCCTCCTCCATGAAGTGCGTGACGAGCAGGACCGTGACGCCCCCGGCGCGGACGTCCTCGATGAGCTGCCAGGTGTCGCGACGAGCGCGTGGGTCGAGGCCGGTGGTGAGCTCGTCCAGGACGACGACCCGGGGGTCGCCGATCAGGGCGAGCGCGATGAACAGGCGCTGCTTCTGACCGCCCGACAGCTTGGCGAAACGGGTGGTCAGCTTCTCCTCCAGGCCGAGGCGTTCGGCCAGCGGGCGCCAGTCGACGGGGCGCGGATAGAACGCGGCATAGAGCTCCAGCGCCTCACGGACGGTGAGCTTGGCCTGCAGCCGGGTCTCCTGGAGCTGGGCGCCCAGGACCTGGGCGACCCGCTCGTGGTCGGCGACCGGGTCGAGGCCGGTGACGCGGACCCGGCCGGAGTCGGGGACGCGCAGGCCCTCGACGCATTCGACGGTGGTGGTCTTGCCGGCGCCGTTCGGGCCGAGGATCCCGAAGATCTCGCCCTCCTCGACGGCGAAGGAGATGCCGTCCACGGCCGGGCGGCCGGCATAGGCCTTGCGCAGGTCGGTGACTTCGATGACGGACATGGACCGAGGGTCCCGGTGCGGCGGGTCCGCGCACATCGCCCGTCGCGCTCGAAGGGGCATCAGCCGATCGGCGGATGCGGGCCGTACGACCCCCCGAAGACGCAGGTCGTAGGACCAAGGACGGACCGGGACTCGGAGAAAACTCGGTGGGCAGTGTCAGTGGCGATCCGTAGGCTCACTGCTGATGGCCACCACATCTGCCCCCACCCGGAATCGTTCTGCCGTGCGCACGCTGCTGCGCCTGTGGCCGTACGTGCGGCCCGCGCGGGCACGGCTGTTCAGCGCCGCGTTCGTGGCGATAGTCGCCTCCAGTACGGGCCTGGTCATCCCGCTCGTCCTGAAGTGGATGGTGGACGGGCCGGTCGCCGACCGGGACCCGGCCGGGGTGTGGCTCGGGGCGCTGTGCCTGCTGCTGCTCGGCTTCGCGGAGGCCCTGCTGTTCGGGCTGCGGCGCTGGCTGGTGGCGCGGCCGCTGGCGCACGTCGAGGCGTCGATGCGGGCGGATCTGTACCGGCACCTGCAACGGCTGCCGGTGTCCTTCCACGACCGCTGGGCCTCCGGGCAGTTGCTGTCGCGGGGGATCGCGGACCTGAGCCTCCTCCGCATGTTCCTCGCCTTCCCGTTGACGTTCCTGCTGGTCAACGGGGTGACGATAGTGATCGGCGTGATCATCATGCTGCTCCAGGACTGGACGCTGGGGCTGGTGATCCTCGGGCCCGCCGTGCCCGTGATGGTGACCTGTGTGATCTTCGAGAAGCGGTACGCCGAGGTGGCGCGGCGCGCGCAGGACCAGGTCGGCGACCTGACCACGGTCGTCGAGGAGAGCGTGCTCGGCATCCGCATCATCAAGGGGTTCGGACGCCACCGGAGCCAGGCGCGGGCGTTTCGCGACCTGTCGGGGAAGCTGCGGGGCACGGAGCTGCGCAAGGCGCGGCTGCTGGCGACGATCTGGGGCGTCATCGTGACGCTGCCCGAGCTGGCGATCGGGGCGGCGCTCGTCGTGGGGGTCGTACAGGTCGCCGACGGGGGCTTGTCGGCGGGGACGCTGGTGGCGTTCCTGTCGACGGCGCTGGCCCTGCGGTGGCCGGTGGAGTCGATCGGTTTCCTGCTGGCCATGAGCCAGGAGGCGGCGACGGCGACCGAGCGGTACTTCGAGGTGATGGACGAGGAGGTGGAGGAGGCCGGGGGCCGTCGGCCCGCCGCTGCGGGTGGCCGGTCAACAGCTCTTGAGAGCAGGGGACTTCGCTTTCACGGCGTCACCTTCCGCTACCCCGACGCCCCGCCCTGCTCCCCGCCCGTCCTCCAGCACATCGACCTCCACATCCGCCCCGGCGAGTCCATGGCCCTGGTCGGCTCCACCGGCAGCGGCAAGACCACCCTCACCGCACTCGTCCCGCGTCTCTACGAGGTCACCTCGGGCCGCATCACCCTCGACGGCGTCGACATCACCGAGTTGTCGAGGGACGCGCTGCGCGCCAAGGTCGCCGTCGCCTTCGAGGAGCCCACGCTCTTCTCGGCCGCGGTCGGCGACAACGTTCTCATGGGGGCCGACGGCACGGCCGGGCCGGCGGAGCTGGAGCGCGCCCTCGCCGTCGCCCAGGCCGACTTCGTGCACGCCCTGCCGCAGGGCACGGACACCCAGGTCGGCGAGCAGGGCCTCAGCCTCTCCGGCGGGCAGCGGCAGCGGCTCGCGCTCGCCAGGGCTGTCGTCGGGCAGCCGGAGTTCCTCGTACTGGACGACCCGCTGTCGGCCCTGGACGTGCACACCGAGGCCGCCGTGGAGGCCGCCCTGCGGCACGTCCTTGCGGACACGACCGCCCTGATCGTGGCGCACCGCCCGTCCACGGTGCTGCTCGCCGACCGGGTCGCGCTGCTGTCCGGCGGCCGGATCGCCGCGGTCGGCACCCATCACGAACTGCTGCGCACGAACGCCGAGTACGCGCACTTGATGTCCGGAGAACAGTCAGGGGAACCCTCAGGGGAACAGGAGGGCGCGCGATGACGGCGGCAACCGGCACACCGGCCGACAGGAAACCCGGCGACGAACCCGACGACCGGCCCGCCGCCACCGGCGACCCCTTCGACCAGGACCTGCTGCCCACTCCCCCGGGCGCCACCGCCGCCCTGCTGCGCTCGCTCCTCGCGCCCCTGAAGGCCCGCGTCACGGTCACGACGATCCTGCTGCTGCTCCAGCAGGCGGTCGTGCAGGCGGGCCCGCTGCTCGTGGCGTACGCCATCGACCGTGCCGTACCGGCGTTCCGGGCCGGGGACCACGGGCCGCTGATCGCGGTGGGCGCCGGCTATCTGGCGTGCGCCCTGGCCGCGGGCGGACTGCAGTGGGCGTTCGTCTCCGCCGCGGCCCGCGTCAGCCAGGACGTGCTGCTCGACCTGCGCGGCCGGATCTTCCGCCACGCGCAGGCGCTGAGCGTCGACTTCCACGAGCGCTACACCTCGGGCCGGCTCATCTCCCGCTCCACGGCGGACGTGGAGTCGCTGCGCGAACTGCTCGACGAGGGCCTGCAGGAACTGGTGACGGTCATCCTGTCCTTCGTCTACATCTCGGCGATGCTGCTCTGGCTCGACCTGGGCCTCGGCGGCGTGGCGGTGGCGTCCCTGGTGCCGCTCTACGCCCTCGTGCGTCTTTACCAGCGGCGCGCCGGGCGGGTGTACCGGGCGCGGTCCACCGCCATCGCGGCCGTCATCGTGAAGTTCGTCGAGACGATGAACGGCATCCGGCCGGTGCGCGCCTTCCGCCGCGAGGCCGTCAACGACGCGGACTTCGGCGTGCTCAACCAGCGGCACGAGCGGACCAACGGCAACGCGCTGCTGGAGATGGCCCGCTACGTCACCGGCTCGCGGCTGGTCGCCAACACGGCGGTCGCGGCGATCGTCCTGTGGGGCGCCTACCGGGTCGCGGGCGGCACCCTGGCCCTCGGTGTGCTGGCGGCGGCCGTGCTGTACCTGCGGCGGCTGTACGACCCGATCGACCGGCTCGGGATGTTCCTCAACTCGTACCAGTCGGCGGCGGCCTCGCTGGAGAAGATCGCCGGGCTGCTCGCCCAGGCCCCGTCCGTCGCCGAGCCGGCGGACCCCCGGCCGCTCCCGCCCCTGGCGAGCGAGCACCCGGGCCGCGAGGTCGTCTTCGACGGCGTCGGCTTCGGCTACCGCACCGGCGGCGAGGTGCTGCCCCGCTTCGACCTCACGATCCCGGCCGGGCAGACGGTCGCGGTCGTCGGCTCCACGGGCGCCGGAAAGTCGACCCTGGCCAAGCTGCTGGCCCGGTTCTACGACCCCTCCGAGGGCCGGGTGCTGCTGGACGGCGTGGACCTGCGCGACCTCGCCGGGCCCGACCTGCGGCGCGGGGTGGTCATGGTGACGCAGGAGTCGTTCCTGTTCTCCGGCACGGTCGCCGAGAACATCGCGATCGGCCGCCCGGACGCCACCCGTGCGGAGATGGAGCGGGCGGCGAAGGAGATCGGCGCGCACGACTTCATCAGCGCCCTGCCCGACGGCTACGACACCGACGTACGCAAGCGGGGCGGCCGTATCTCGGCCGGGCAGCGGCAACTGGTCGCGTTCGCCCGGGCGTTGCTGGCCGACCCGGCGGTGCTGATCCTCGACGAGGCGACCAGCTCGCTGGACATTCCGGGCGAGCGCGCGGTGCAGCGGGCGATGGCGACGGTGCTGAGGGGACGCACGGCGGTGGTCATCGCGCACCGGCTCTCGACCGTCGAGATCGCGGACCGTGTTTTGGTGATGGAGCAGGGAAAGATCGTCGAGGACGGCACACCCGCCGAACTCGTCGCGGGCACGGGCAGGTTCGCGGATCTGCACCGGGCCTGGAGGGACAGTCTGGCTTAGGGGTTCTCGCGCTGTGAACGGGTCCGTATAGCGAACATGAACTTCCGGTCAACGAACCTTTTCCGGCCATAGTCTTGACGCGGTCCTGACAGAAAGCGCACTCCCCTGCCACGCTTCCCACGACTGCTCCACAGAAACCCCACTGCGACACCTCCACCTCCCCAGGCCGGGCGACCCCCGGCCATGCAGAAGGAGTCAGTGTTGAGAAGCAGTTCCTCGCGAAGAGGCACCTCCCACAGACGCACTCCCCACACCCCTCGCCGTACCGCGGCCGTGGCCCTCGCCGGCGTCGCCGCGCTGATCGCCACCGCCGTCCAGGCCGGCACCGCCACCGCGGCCCCGGAGAACAGGGCTCCGGCGGCCGCGAGCAAGGCGAAGCCGGGCTCGGAATCGGTACGGCTCACCCCCGCCCAGCGCGCCGCGCTGATCCGGGAGGCGAACGCCGGCAAGGCCGAGACCGCCAAGGACCTGGGCCTCGGCGCCCAGGAGAAGCTGGTCGTCCGCGACGTCCTGAAGGACCGCGACGGCACCGTGCACACACGCTACGAGCGCACCTACGCGGGCCTGCCCGTCCTCGGCGGCGACCTGGTCGTGGAGAGCACGAAGGCGGACGCCACCGCGGCCGTCGTGAAGGCCACCCGCGCCGCGATCAAGCCGGCCACGACGAAGGCGGCGGTGTCCGCCGCGAAGGCCCGGCAGCAGGCCCTGGCCGCGGGGAAGGCCGACGAGGCCAAGAGCCCGGACATCAACCGCGAGCCCCGCAAGGTGATCTGGGCCGCGAGCGGCAAGCCGGTCGTGGCGTACGAGACGGTCGTCGGCGGCTTCCAGCACGACGGCACCCCGCAGGAACTGCACGTGGTCACCGACGCCACCACCGGCGAGAAGCTGTTCGAGTGGGAGGCCATCGAGACCGGGACCGGCAACACGGTCTACAGCGGCACGGTCGACCTCACCACGACCCAGTCCGGCTCGACGTACAACCTCACCGACGGCGCCCGCGGCGGCCACAAGACGTACAACCTCAACCGCGGCACCTCCGGCACCGGCACCCTCTTCTCCGGCCCCGACGACGTGTGGGGCAACGGCGCCCCCTCCAACCTGGAGTCGGCCGGCGCCGACGCCCACTACGGTGCCGCGCTGACCTGGGACTACTACAAGAACGTGCACGGCCGCAGCGGCATCCGCGGCGACGGTGTGGGCGCCTACTCCCGGGTCCACTACGGCAACAACTACGTCAACGCGTTCTGGTCGGACAGCTGCTTCTGCATGACGTACGGCGACGGCTCGGGCAACGCGAACCCGCTGACGTCGATCGACGTGGCCGCCCACGAGATGACCCACGGGCTGACGTCGAACACCGCGGGCCTCAACTACAGCGGCGAGTCCGGCGGTCTGAACGAGGCGACGAGCGACATCTTCGGCGCGACCGTCGAGTTCTACGCGAACAACTCCTCCGACGTCGGTGACTACCTCATCGGCGAGGAGATCAACATCAACGGCGACGGGACCCCGCTGCGCTACATGGACAAGCCGAGCAAGGACGGCTCGTCCAAGGACAGCTGGTACTCCGGCATCGGCTCGATCGACGTGCACTACTCCTCGGGCCCGGCGAACCACTTCTTCTACCTGCTGAGCGAGGGCAGCGGCACCAAGACCATCAACGGTGTCACCTACAACTCGGCCACCTCGGACGGGCTTCCGGTCACCGGCATCGGCCGGGACAAGGCGGAGAAGATCTGGTTCCGCGCCCTGACCACGAAGTTCACCTCGACCACCAACTACGCGGGCGCCCGCACCGGCACCCTCGCCGCGACCGGTGAGCTCTACGGCGCCGACAGCGCCGAGTACAAGGCCGTCCAGCACGCGTGGGCGGGCATCAACGTCGGCACCCGACCCGGCGACGGAGGAGGCGGCGGCACGTCCTTCGAGAACGCCGCCGACGTGGCCATTCCGGACCGGGGCGCGGCGGTCACGTCGCCGGTCACCGTCACCGGCCGGACGGGCAACGCGCCCGCCAACCTCCAGGTCGCCGTGGACATCGTCCACACCTACATCGGTGACCTCAAGGTGGATCTGGTCGCCCCCGACGGCACGGCGTACACGCTGAAGGGCTACGGCACCGGCGGCAGCGCGGACAACATCAACGAGACCTACACCGTGAACGCCTCCTCCGAGGTCGCCAACGGCACCTGGCAGTTGCGGGTCCAGGACAACGCGGCCATCGACACCGGCTACATCAACAGCTGGAAGCTCACCTTCCCGTGAGCGCCGTGAGGCGTAGACCGTAGGCCGCAACGGCTCCCCAAGTCAGGGCGCCGCCCCGGTGGGTTCGACTCCCCCGGGACGGCGCCCGCTTCTCATGCCCGGAACCGTCAGGCTGTCGTCGATTTCCGGCCAACATCACGCGTTACTCCTGACATGTACGCGCCCTTGGTGCCACTCTTCCCCCACCCGCCGCACAGCACCCCAGCAGTTCCCCCACATCAAGGAGCTCGTGTGACCCCCCTCTACGCGCGTCACAAGCGCACCACGCTGGCCATCGCCACCGCCGTCGCCGCCGGCGCCCTGCTCACCACCGGTCTGACCTCCGGCAGCAGCGTCGCCGCCGACTCCTCCTCCGAGCCGGCCCTCGCCGCCGCCCCGGTCCTGCTCTCCGCGCCCGCCCGCACGGCCCTGGTCAAGGAGCAGCAGGCGGACGCGCCGAAGACCGCCGACGAGATAGGCCTCGGCGATCAGGAGAAGCTGGTCGTCAAGGACGTCGTGAAGGACGCCGACGGCACGGTCCACACGCGCTACGAGCGCACCTACGCGGGCCTGCCGGTCCTCGGCGGCGACCTCGTCGTGCACGAGTCGAAGTCCGGCGCGACCAAGGGCGTGACCAGAGCGACGAAGGCCGCGCTCAAGGTCGCCTCCCTCAAGCCGGCGGTCACCGCGGCCAAGGCCGAGAAGCAGGCCGTGACGCTCGCCAAGGCGGCCGGCTCGGAGAAGACCGAGGCCAACTCCGCTCCCCGCAAGGTGATCTGGGCGGCCGACGGCAAGCCCACCCTCGCCTACGAGACCGTCGTCGGCGGCCTCCAGGAGGACGGCACGCCGAACGAGCTGCATGTCATCACCGACGCCGCCACCGGCAAGAAGCTCTACGAGCACCAGGCCATCGAGACCGGCACCGGCAACACCACGTACAGCGGCAAGGTCGACCTCACGACCACCAAGTCCGGGTCGACGTACAACCTGACGGACGGCACCCGCGGCGGCCACAAGACGTACAACCTCAACCGCGGCACCTCCGGCACCGGCACCCTCTTCTCCGGCGCGGACGACGTCTGGGGCACCGGCGACCCCTCCAACCTGGAGACGGCCGCCGCCGACGCGCACTACGGCGCCCAGGTGACCTGGGACTTCTACAAGAGCGCCTTCGGCCGCAGCGGCATCCGCAACGACGGCAAGGCCGCCTACTCCCGCGTCCACTACGGCAACGCCTACGTCAACGCCTTCTGGTCGGACAGCTGCTTCTGCATGACCTACGGCGACGGCGAGGGCAACACCAACCCGCTGACCTCGCTCGACGTGGCCGCCCACGAGATGAGCCACGGTCTGACCTCGGCCACCGCCGGCCTCAACTACAGCGGCGAGTCCGGCGGCCTCAACGAGGCCACCAGCGACATCTTCGGCGCGGGCGCCGAGTTCTACGCGAACAACTCCTCCGACGTCGGCGACTACCTCATCGGCGAGGAGATCGACATCAACGGCGACGGCAGCCCGCTGCGCTACATGGACAAGCCCAGCAAGGACGGCTCGTCCAAGGACGCCTGGTCCTCCAGCCTCGGCGGCGTGGACGTCCACTACTCCTCCGGTCCCGCCAACCACTTCTTCTACCTGCTGTCCGAGGGCAGCGGCTCGAAGACCATCAACGGCGTGACCTACAACTCGCCCACCTCCAACGGCTCCACGGTCACCGGCATCGGCCGCACCAAGGCGCTGCAGATCTGGTACAAGGCGCTGACGACGTACATGACGTCGACGACCAAGTACGCGGCCGCCCGCACGGCGACCCTGAACGCGGCCAAGGACCTCTACGGCGCGAGCAGCACCGAGTACAAGACGGTCGCGGCCGTCTGGTCCGCGGTCAACGTCGGCTGACCGAAGCACGACCCACGGGCGGTACCCGGAGCGACAGCGGCTCCGGGTACCGCCCTACTCTTGGGGACCATGTCTTCGGAGGACTTCACGTACGCCGATGTCGGCGCCACCCGCGAGGAGCACTACTGCCCGCCGGGATTCCACCCCATGAACGTGCGCACCCGCCTCGGGGAGGGTGAGGAGGTCTTCCGACGGGCCTCGGAGGCGGTGCTCACCTGGGAGATGCACCGGGCCATGGGCGTCGGCGTCGACGCGAGCGCGGAACGGGCCGCCCCCGGCGTCGACGTCACCGTCACCCTCGCCGGCATGATCAAGGCCCCCTGCCGCGTGGTGTGGACCCTGGAGGAACCCCGCCGCACCGGCTGGGCCTACGGCACCCTGACCGGCCACCCGGAGTGCGGCGAGGAGTCCTTCGTGGTCGACCGCACGGGAGACGGCACGGTCTGGCTGACGGTCAATGCCTTCAGCAGGGCAGCGAAGTGGTACGCGAGGGCGGGCGGCCTGGCGACCAGGGGCTTGCAGCACGCGTATGCCCGCAGGTGCGGCGCGGTCCTACGGAACATTGCAACGCAGGGTGGTGACGGTACTTAGGGGCGCGGGGAACTGCGCGACAAGCCCCCACGCGCCCGCAGACGGCGAACTCACCGCATCAGCAACCCCGCAGCCGCGACAAGCTCCTCAGAGGGCCCGGCAACCAATCCCAACTCCGCGCTCGAAGCCAACAGCCGATGCGCGGGCAGGATCCGCACCGTGTACCCGAACGGCCCGGTGCGATCCAGGGACAAGGCCCCTTCGTACACCCACCGCCCGTCCACCCCGGGGGACCCGACCGGCTTCAGGGAGACAACCGCCGCATCCCCGATCCGGTCCTCCTCGTCCACCCGCCCCGACACCACCTGAACCTCGACATCATCAGGCCCGAGATCCCCGAGCCCCACCCGCACCCGCACCCCCAGCGTCGTACCGAGCTCCGCCAGCGCCTCCGACACCGACGTCTCCACATGGTCGACCGTCACGCCCGGCCAGGCGGCCCGCACCTTCCCTTTCCACTCGGCGAGCTCACGCGCAGGATCCGGCCCCATCGAGCGATGCGCGAGGGCCGCCGGCGTGTAGAGACGCTCGACGTACTCCCGGACCATGCGCCCGGCCAGCACCTTCGGCCCGAGCAGGCTCAGGGTCTGGCGGACCATCTCGATCCAGCGGTCGGGCAGCCCGCTGCGGCCGCGCTCGTAGAAGCGGGGCGTCACCCGCTGCTCGAGCAGGTCGTACAGCGCCGCGGCCTCTATGTCGTCGCGCCGGTCCGGATCGGTCCCGACACCGTCGGCCGTGGGGATGGCCCAGCCGAAGTCCGGCTGGAACCACTCGTCCCACCATCCGTCGAGGACGGACAGATTGAGACAACCGTTGAGCGCGGCCTTCATGCCGGACGTGCCGCAGGCCTCCAGCGGCCGGAGCGGATTGTTCAGCCAGATGTCGCAGCCCGGGTACAGCTTCTGCGCCATGGCCATGCCGTAGTCGGGCAGGAACACGAGCCGGTGCCGCACCCGCGGATCGTCCGCGAACCGCACCAGCTCCTGCACCAGCCGCTTCCCGCCGTCGTCCGCGGGGTGCGCCTTGCCCGCCACGACGATCTGGACCGGCCGCTCGGAGTGCAGCAGCAGGTCCATCAGCCGGTCGCGATCGCGCAGCATCAACGTCAGACGCTTGTACGACGGGACGCGCCGGGCGAAGCCGATGGTCAGGACGTCCGGGTCGAGCACTCCGTCGATCCAGCCCAGCTCGGCCGTACCGGCCCCGCGCTGCCGCCAGGACGCCCGCAGCCGCTCCCGCACCTCGGTCACGAGCTGCTCGCGCAGGCCCCGCCGCAGCTCCCAGATCTCCTGGTCGGCGATGTCCGCCACCGCGTCCCAGCGGTCCGAGCCGCCGACGGTCAGCGCGTCCTCGGCGCGCTGGGCACCGATCTGCCGGGCGCCGAGCCGGAACACCTCCGGGGCGACCCAGGTGGGCGCGTGCACCCCGTTGGTGACGGACGTGATCGGGACCTCTTCGGCGTCGAAGCCGGGCCACAGGCCGGAGAACATCTCACGGCTGACGTTGCCGTGCAGCAGGGACACCCCGTTGGCGCGCTGGGCCAGGCGCAGGCCCATCACGGCCATGTTGAACAGGTTGGGCTCCCCGCCGGGATAGGTCTCCATGCCGAGCTTGAGGACGCGCCCGACGTCGATGCGGGGCAGCTCCGCGTCGGGGCCGAAGTGGCGGGCGACCAGCTCGCGGTCGAAGCGGTCGATCCCGGCCGGGACGGGGGTGTGGGTGGTGAAGACGGTCCCGGAGCGGACCGCCTCCAGCGCCGCGTCGAAGTCCGAGCCCGCCGCGCAGAGTTCGGCGATCCGCTCCAGGCCGAGGAACCCGGCGTGCCCCTCGTTGGTGTGGAACACCTCCGGCGCGGGGTGCCCGGTCAGCCGGCAGTACGTCCGGACCGCCCGCACACCTCCTATCCCCAGCAGCATCTCCTGCAGCAGCCGGTGCTCGCTGCCGCCGCCGTAGAGCCGGTCGGTCACGCCGCGCTCGCCGAGGTCGTTCTCCTCGACGTCCGAGTCCAGCATCAGCAGCGGGACGCGGCCGACCTGCGCGAGCCAGATCCGGGCGCGCAGCTGCTTCTCCCCGGGCAGGGCGAGGGCGACCTGGGCGGGGGTGCCGTCGGGCTCCTCGAGGAGGACCAGGGGCAGCTCGTTCGGGTCGAGGACGGGGTAGTGCTCCTGCTGCCAGCCGTCCCGGGAGAGGGTCTGGCGGAAGTAGCCGTGCCGGTAGAGCAGCCCGACGCCGATCAGCGGGACGCCCAGGTCGCTGGCCGCCTTCAGATGGTCGCCGGCCAGGATGCCGAGGCCGCCGGAGTACTGCGGCAGGGCGGCCGTGACGCCGAACTCGGGTGAGAAGTAGGCGACCGCGGCGGGAAGTTCCTCGGGCTGGGCCTGGTACCAGCGGTCGCCGGTCATGTAGTCGTGCAGATCGCCCGCGACCGCGGCGAGGCGGCGCAGGAACCGGCGGTCCTCGGCCAGGTCCGCGAGCCGCGCGGGCGGCACGCTGCCCAGCAGCCGGACCGGGTCGCACCCGGAGGCGGCCCAGCGCTCGGGGTCGACGGACTGGAACAGATCACGGGTCTCCGCGTGCCACGACCACCGCAGATTGCGGGCCAGATCGCTGAGCGGCCGGAGGGGGTCGGGGAGAACGGGTCGGACGGTGAATCGACGGATCGCCTTCACGGGTTCCACCTCGGCGCGTTCGCTGGTTGACGCAGGGCTTAGACACAGGGCTTCATCGACGTCTCCTACGACAGTACCGGCGGATGCGCCGCCGCCGCTGAGGCTCCGCCGTCGCACCCCCGATCGGCCTGAACAGCACCATCAACAGATATGGCCGATTCCACCCCCATAGGCGTCCTTGTGGTGTTTCACGGGCCACGAGAGGCTGCCCCTGGCGTACCGGCCCGCGCCCGCCGCACGCGGCGCCGCGCGGCAGCCGTACGCCGAGTCGAGGAGGGGAACTCGGACCATGGCACGGACGCGCACACGGCGCCCGCGCTGGACGGGGGGCCTGGCCGCGGCGGTCTGCGCCGCGGCTTTTTCGGCCATCACCCTGCCCGCGCACGCCGTACCGGAGGGGCGGATACTCGGCGCCGGAGGACCCGGCACCGTGCACGGCAGTTATCTGGTGACACTGAAGGAGGGCACGAGGGCGCCGTCGGGGGCCGGAAAGGGCCTGGCCGAGACGTACGGGGTGGACATCAGCCACACCTACGGCACGGTCCTGAACGGCTACGCGATCAGGGCGAACGCGAGACAGGCCGCACGGCTCGCCGCCGATCCGCGGGTCGCCTCGGTCGTCCAGGACACCCGCGTGCGGCTGGACGGCACGCGGCGGAACCCGGCGTCCTGGGGACTGGACCGCGTCGACCAGCCGAGTCTGCCCCTGGACCGGAGCTACACCTGGCCCGAGTCAGCGGGTGCCGGGGTGACGGTGTACGTGATCGACACCGGCGTCCGGACCACCCACCGGGACTTCGGGGGCCGGGCGAGCCACGGCTGGGACTTCGTGGGGAACGACAAGGTCGCGGCGGACGCCAACGGCCATGGCACGCACATCGCCGGCACGGTCGCCGGGAAGACCCACGGCGTCGCCGGCCGGGCCCGGATCGTCTCCGTGCGCGTCCTCGACGCCGCGGGCGCGGGCACCACGGCCCGGGTGATCGCCGGGATCGACTGGGTGACCCGGCACGCGAGGAAACCCGCGGTGGCCAACCTCAGTCTGGGCGGCCCGCGCAACGAACGGCTGGACGCCGCCGTCCGCGCCTCCATCGCCTCCGGCGTCACCTACACGGTCGCGGCGGGCAACGACGGCAGGCCGGCCGGGCTCTACTCCCCGGCAGGCGTCAAACAGGCGATCACGGTCGGCGCCACCGACCGCGGGGATACAAAACCGGCCTTCTCCAACCACGGTCCGGCCCTCGATCTCTTCGCCCCGGGCGTCGGCATCACCTCCGCGGCCGCCGCGAGCGACACCGCGCGGGCCACGTTCTCGGGCACCTCGATGGCCTCTCCGCACGCGGCGGGCGCGGCCGCGCTGTATCTGGCCGACCATCCGAAAGCGACTCCGTCCCAGGTCGGGAGGGCTCTGACGGCGGGAGCGGCGACCGGGAAAATCTCCGGCAGGGGTATCGGTTCGCCGGACAAGTTACTGCGGGTGCCGCACCCGTAGGGCGAAGGAGCAGCCACACACAAGGGCCGGCCTCGTCCCTCGCGGACGAGGCCGGTCTTGTGTGTCGACATACCCCTGAGTAGTTAACAAAGTGCCGGATTGCCCACCCGAATAGGGTGGGAAGGCTCCTGCGGGTACCCCTCTCAGGAGCACCACGCAGGACCCACCTCCCCATAGACATCCGCCCACCCACGTTGACGCGGACAGGAGCGGTCATGCCCGCCAAGCACCATTCGTCACCACCCCCGACCCGCCGCACCGGGGCGCGCGCGCCCGGCGGCGAGGAACGTCCCGCGCGCCCGGCCGACGCCGGTCCACCGGCCCCGCAACCACCCCCCGCGGGCGAGGCGACCGCCGTCGGGCGCATACCCGTGCTCGACGTCCGCCCGGTCGTCCAGCAGGGACGCCGGCCGGCCAAGGCCGTGACCGGCGAGACCTTCGAGATCTCGGCGACCGTGTTCCGGGAGGGGCACGACGCGGTCGCCGCCAACGCCGTCCTGAAGGACCCCGAGGGCCGTCCCGGGCCGTGGACGCCGATGCGGGAGCTGGCCCCCGGCACGGACCGGTGGGGCGCCACGGTCACCGCCGGGGAGCCCGGCCTGTGGACGTTCACCGTGGAGGCCTGGGGCGACCCGATCGGAACCTGGCGCCACCACGCGCAGATCAAGATCCCGGCCGGCCTGGACACGGACGTCGTCCTGGAGGAGGGCGCACGCCTGTACGAGCGCGCGGCCGACGGCATACCCGAGGAGACGGGCCTGCGGGACGTGGTCCTGGCCGCCGTGGACGCCCTGCGGGACGAGAGCCGCCCGGCGGCCGCGCGGCTCGCCGGTGCGCTGACGCCGGAGGTGGAGGAGGTGCTGGCCCGGCATCCGCTGCGGGACCTGG
>NZ_JBSHKH010000084.1:0-31716 GCF_053643595.1 Streptomyces sp. NPDC055506
GGCGGTGGGGGTCCCCCCGCTCGAGCGAAGCCGAGAGTGGGGGAGGCACCCCGCTACGCCGGGCTGCGGACCCACCCGGCACCGGCACTCACGCGGAGCACCCGACAGTCGAGGTGGGTCACATCGCCGTATCCCGGGGACGCGGCACCGCATGCGCGTCCCCACCCCGATCGCGCCCAGACGCCCGGTCCAGCCGGAACAGCCCCGCCCCGTTGGTCCGCTGGCCGGGCGCGTGGACCGTGGCGCGGGTCAGTTCCTCGACCCCGTCGGCGAGGTATCCGACCCACGCCGACCCCTCGTCCTCGATGATCCGCTGCGCGTCCGTCCGCAACCGCTCGATCACGCCGAGCAGCGCGGCCTGCTCCTTGTCACTGGGGGAGTCCGTGGCCCGCAGATACGCCTGCGCCCACTCGGTCTGCGCCCTCTTGAGGATCTGCTGCAGCGCCTGCTGCGTACGGATGTAGCGCGTCCAGGACGCCGAGAACCCGAAGATCCGGTCGAAGAGCACACAGCCCGCCCCGCCGGCCAGGAACACGAAGCCCCACTCGGGCTGCAAGGCCGTGGGGGCGGCCGCGTGCACCAGGGGAGTGAGCGTGCCGACGATGCCCAGCAGCGCGGCCAGCGCCCGCAGCGACCGCGACCACCGCGACGGCCCCCGGCGCCGCGCCAGGTACCAGCCGATCGCCGTCGTCACCTCCGCCTCGGCATGCCGGAACAGCTCCCACAACAGGTCCGCCCGCGCACGCGAACGGTCCAGCTCGGCGAGGGCGGACACTGTCATGTCCGCGGCCCTGTGTCTTCCGAACATGCCCCTGATCCCGCCCTTTCCGCTGCGACCGGTGGACCGGCCGGACCCGGCACGGCCCACGGCAGTGAGCCAGAGGCATCGTAGGCGCAGTGGCGTCCCGAAATCCCCGCTCCTATCGATATCCCTTTCTGTGCCGATTCAGGTAGTTTCGAACATATGAAGGCCGCGCTGGTGCGTACCCTCGTACGTCTGCTGATCGTGCCGGTCGCCGCCGTACTGGTGGCGCTGATGGCCGGTGCGCCGGGTGCGCACGCGGCCACCGACCTCTCGAAGGTCGCCGAGGAACTGCGCGAGAACCCCGTCTACGTCGGTCCGGCCGCCTCCGACCAGCTGGCCGCCTCGGACGCCGAGGCGCTCGCCGACAAGATCAAGGACGCGGACAAGCCCGTCTTCGTGGCGGTCCTCCCGGCCGACGTCCCCACGCAGGACCTCTTCCGGAACCTCCGCACCGAGACCGGCGTGACCGGCCTGTACGGCATCCGTCTCGGAGATGAGTTCGACGCCCGTGCGGACAGCGCGGTGATGAGCCGCCAGGCGGTGTCCAACCTGGTCACGGCCGTGCAGGACACGGGCGACACCAAGGCCCAGCTGAACGACTTCGTCGACGACGCCCTGCGCAGCGTGGGCGGCTCGGCGCCGAGCAGCTGGAGCGACGGCTCCGGCACCGACGTGCCGGTCGGCGGCCTGATCACGTTCGGCGCCCTGGCCGCGGCCGGCGGCGTGGGCACCTACGCGGTGGTCCGGCGCAACCGGCGCCGCCACGAGGAGGAGCAGCGGGCGGCCCTGGAGAAGCTGCGGGTGGTGGTCGACGAGGACATCACCGCCTTCGGCGAGGAGCTCGACCGTCTCGACTTCCATCCCGGGGAGCCCGGCGCCGACGACGCGATGCGCGCCGACTACGAGCGTGCCCTGGACTCCTACGAGCGGGCGAAGTCCCTGATGGCGGCAGCCGTCAAACCGGAGGACGTCCGGCCCGTCACCCAGACCGTGGAGGACGGCCGCTTCTCCCTGGCCCGACTCGCGGCCCGGCGCGAGGGCGACCGGTTGCCGGAGCGCCGCCCGCCCTGCTTCTTCGACCCGCGCCACGGCCCCTCGGTCGCCGACGCGAGCTGGACGCCCTCGGGCGGGACCGTGCGCGACGTCCCGGTCTGCGCGGCCGACCAGGCCCGGCTCGCCGAGGGCCGCGACCCGGTGATCCGCGAGGTCGACACCGACTACGGCCGCCGCCCGTACTGGGAGGCCGGCCCGGCGTACGGCCCCTGGGCCGGCGGCTACTTCGCCGGCGGCATCCTGCCCGGCCTCCTCGTCGGCACCCTGCTCGGCAGCATGATGGCCGCCCCCGCCTACGCCGCCGACTACGGCTCCGGCTACGGCGACTTCGGCGGGTACGAGGGCGGTGACGTCTCCGGCGCCAACTTCGACTCCGGCGACTTCGGCGGCGGCTTCGGGGGAGGGGACTACGGTGGCGGAGGCTTCGGTGGCGGGGACTTCGGGGGCGGGTTCTGAATCCGGCAGCGTCTTAGTGGGCCTCGCCCCGCCGCCTGAGATCAACGCCGCAGCGGCTCTTGGCCGTGCGAGAGACGCCCTCGCTGCCGCCACATCGCCCCGGCCACGACGCCCGCGAGCGCGACCAGCCCCGCGCTCACCCACACCGGCGACCGGTACCCGAACCCGGCGCCGATCGCCGCGCCACCGGCCCAAGGGCCCAGCGCGGCGCCCACGTTGAACGCGGCCGTGGCGAAACCCCCGGCCAACGTGGGCGCGCCCGGCGCCGCGTACAGCACCTGGGCGATCAGCGTGGAGCCGACGCCGAACGACAGCGCCCCCTGCACGAAGACGAGCCCGAAGGCCAGGACGGGGTGCCCGGCCCCGAGGGCCAGCAGGCACCAGCCCACGCCGACCGCGACGCCCCCGCAGGCGAGGACCGGCACCGGACGCCGGTCGGCGAACCGCCCCGCGGCGGTCACCCCCACGAACGACCCGGCCCCGAACAGCGCGAGTACCCCGGGCACCCATGCGCTGCCCAGCCCCGTCACCTCGGTGACCAGCGGCGCGAGATAGGTGAAGGCGCAGAACGTCGCGCCGTTCACGAGGGCGCCCAGCAGCAGGGTGACCACCAGCCGAGGGTCGCGCAGCGACCGCAGCTCACCGCGCAGCGCGGGCGGCGTGCCCTCGGCCGTCCCGCCCGGCACGGACCATGCCACGGCCACCAGCGCCGGCAGCGACACCAGCGCCACGGCCCAGAACGCCGTACGCCAGCCCCACAGCCCGCCCAGCACGGCCCCGGCGGGCACCCCGGCCACACACGCCAGCGTCACCCCGCCCAGCAGCGTGGACGTCGCCCGGCCCTTCGCGTCCGCCGGGACCATGTCCACGGCGGCCACGAGGGCGACGGCGAGGAACCCGGCGTTGGCGAGCGCCCCCACGACCCGTGTGGCGAGCAGTACCTCGAAACTGCCGGTGAGAGCACCGACGACATGCACGGCGAGAAAGACGACGAGGAACGCCGACAGCGCACCCCGCCGCGACCAGCGCCGCGCGAGACCCGCCACGAGCGGCGCCCCCACGACCATTCCCGCCGCGAAGGCGGAGGTCAGCGCGCCCGCCTGGGGTACGGACACCCCCAGATCCCGCGCGATGTCCGGCACCAGCCCGGACAGCATGAACTCGGACGTTCCCTGCGCGAACACGGCAAGGCCCAGCAGAAGAAGAGCGAACGGCATGAGGAAACTCCGCACCCGGAAGTCGACGACGAACACGACACGTCGGTCGGCGATCCGGCGGCGGAGCGAAGAAGGGGCCTCAGCGGCCCGGCATCACAAGCGGCCACCGGAGAGCCGGTGGCCGAACTCTGGACGCCTCGGGGCTGGACACGACAGGCACGTTAGGCGGCTTCGGAGGACCGGGTCCACCGGTTTTCGCGCCGCTCGCCCCGGGCTGCGGTCAGGGCCCCGTTCCCCCTGCCTCCACCGCGGTGGACGATGACGACGGCCGCGAGGCAGACGGCCAGCCCGAGGGCGGTCTGGACGCCGAACGGCTCGCCGAACATGAGCGCGCCCCAGACGGCCGTGACTGGGGCCATGAGGAACATCAGGGTGTTGACCTCAGTGACGCCGGAGCGCTTCAGGATGAGCCAGTACAGCCCGTATCCGCCGAACGTGGACAGGCCCACGAGCCAGGCGACCGCCACCCAGAACGCGCCCTCGGCCGGCGGCGCGGCGGCTCCGGCGCCCAGGGCCAGGGCGGTGAAGAGGACGGCGCTGGTGGCGCAGTGGACGGTCAGTGACACCGAGGGAGCGACCCGGGAGCGGGAGCGGCTCTCCAGGAACGTCGCCGCGACCAGGGACAGCATGCCGAGCAGCGGAATGGCGTACGCCCACCAGGCCACGTCCCTCCCGGCGGCGGCGTCGGCCAGGGTGACCACGGTGACGCCGCCCAGCCCCAGGCCCAGGCCGATCCACTGCCGGCCCGAGACATAGCTCCCGAGCAGCGGTCCCGCGAGGGCTCCGGCGACGAGGGGCTGGATGCCGTCGATCAGGGCCGTGGTGCCGCTGGAGACGCCGAGCTGGATGGCGTAGTAGACGCTCAGCAGATAGCCGCTCTGCGACAGCACGCCGACCACGGCCTGCCGGGTCACGTCCCGGGCGGTGAGCCCCCGCCAGGCCGACCGTGTGAGGACGGCGACGGCGAGGAGGACGACGGCCAGCGGCAGGAACCGCCACATCAGGACCGTGAGCGCGGACGCGCTGCCCGCACCGAGCTTGGCTCCGATGAACCCGGAGCTCCAGCACAGGACGAAGGCGAGGGAGAGCAGGATGTTCACGACATCACAACCAATAGACAGATCGGTATACCCGTTCGCTCTCGACTATACAGATCGGTATACTCGGGTGCCATGGGTACCACCGCCGAGAACCCCCGCCGGATCACGCTGACGCCCGCCGCCCGCCGTGCCCTGGAGGCCGCCGGGCGGCTTTTCTACGAGCGCGGCATCCACGCCGTCGGGGTCGATCTCATCGCCGCGGAGGCCGGGGTGACGAAGAAGACCCTCTACGACCGGTTCGGCTCCAAGGAGCAGATCGTCGTGGAGTACCTCGCCGACCGCGACGAGCGCTGGCGGGCCTTCCTCGGCGAACACCTCGACGCGGCGGGGCCCGACCCGCGGGAGCGCGTCCTGGCGATCTTCGACGCCTCGCGGGCGTGGGCGCGGGACAGCAGCCCCAAGGGGTGCAGCATGGTCAACGCCCACGCGGAGATCAGCGACCCCGGCCACCCGGCCCACCCGATCATCACCGGCCAGAAGCAGTGGATGCTCGCCCTGTTCAGCCGCCTCGCCGCGGACATCGCCCCGGAGGAACCAGCCGGTCTGGCCCGGGCGTTGATGCTGCTGCACGAGGGCGCGCTCGTCGCCCACGGCCTGAACATCTTCCCGGACGCCATCGCCGACGCCCGCGAACAGGCACGCGCGCTGCTCGCGTAGCGGACGGAATCTGTCCTACTCGGTCCCTACGGTGGCGCCATGACCACCTCCGACGGCACGGACCCGCTCGCCTTCGCCACCGTGGCCGACCTGGACGCCTGGCTGACGGCCCATCCCGCCCCGTATCCCGGCCTCTGGGTCAAGGTCGCCAAGAAGGGCTCGGGCATTCCCTCCGTCAGCGCCGCCGACGTCAACGACGTGGCGCTCTGCCACGGCTGGATCACCGGGCAGCGCAAGCGCCTCGACGAGTCGTACTACCTCCAGAGGATCACCCCGCGACGCCCCGGCAGCCTCTGGTCCATGGTCAACGTCCGACGGGTGGAGGAACTGACCGCCGCCGGCCGGATGCGCCCCGGCGGACACGAGGAGGTGAAGTCCGCGAAGGCGGACGGCCGATGGACCGCGGCCTACGCGTCCCAACAGGAGGCCGAGGTCCCGGAAGACCTCGCCTCAGCCCTGGCCCTGAGCCCCCGTGCCGCGGCGGCCTTCGAAAAACTCGGCCGAACAGACCGCTACCTCACGATGCTCGCCATCCTCCGAGCCCGAACACCACGGACCCGGGCGGCACAGGTGACCGCGGCGATCACGAAGCTGGAGGCGGGGGAGCGGGACGGTTGAGCCCGACGGGCGGACCGGGTCAACGACAGTTGCTCTGCCGCGGGGCGGCGGACGGGCCGGGTTGCGGGAGCCTCGCCGGCACGGGCGCGGGTTCGGTGTCGGATGGGCCGACTCGACGGTGGTGCCCCATCGGCCGGGCGGGGGTTCGGCGTTGGGCGGCTGTGTGGACGGGAGGGCGCCCCACTCTTCGGCCAGAGCAGGTGTCGGCCGGGCCGGACTGACCGGGGCCCTCGCCTCATGGGCGCGGCTCGGGGCTGGGTCGGTCGATTCGACGGGAGCCGCCGCATCGCGTGGGCGCGGGCCGCCCGGGGCGCCCTGACGCTCGGTCGGGTTCCCACCGCCGGACGGGCCGGGCGACGGGGACCCGTCGTTCGGGCGGGGCGCTGCGTTGGGCGGGCTGTGTCGACAGGAGGTCGCCCTGTCGGGGCCGAGTAGACCGGCGGTCAACTCACCGCTCGGGTGCGGGCTCGGCGTCGGACGGGCCGACGCGGTCGGGTGCCAGCACCGTATGCCCCCGGCCTGCCGCTGGTCCTGCCGACTGCGGCCGGCGGTCACCCCCGCCCCCCGGGCACGGGCCTGGGCCCGGCGCCGCGCGGCCGACGCGGTCAGGTGCCAGCACCGTATGCCCCCGGCCTGCCGCTGGACCTGCCGACTGCGGCCGGCGGTCACGCCCACCCGGCGGGCACGGGCTTGGGCCCGGCGCCGCGCGGCCGACTCGGTCGGTGCCAACACCGCCTGAGCCCGGCCCGCCGCCGTACGTGCCGACCTCAACCGGCGGTCACCCCACCGCACCACCACGGGTCCGGCGCCCAAAGGCACCGGACCCGCGAGGTTCTGTTACCGAGGGGCCGAGGGTGGGTCAGAGTGTGGACGCCGCCGAGGCTATGGCGGAGGCGAAGGTGGAGACCTCCGTGTACACGCCGGGGGCCTCGGGCCGGGCGCAGCCCTCGCCCCAGCTGACGATGCCGACCTGGATCCAGGCGCCGGCGTTGTCCTTACGGAACATCGGGCCGCCGGAGTCGCCCTGGCAGGTGTCGACGCCGCCCGCGTCGAAGCCGGCGCAGATCTCCTCGTTCGCGACGAGGCCGCTGTACAGACCGCCGTAGGCCTTGCACGCGGCGTCGCTGACGAACGGCACGGTCGCCTTCAGGAGGTAGCGCTGCTGGGAGCCGCCCTCACGGTTCGCGCCCCAGCCGGCGACGGTGAAGTCACCGGTGTTGTACTGCGAGGTCGTGGCGATCTTCAGGGTGGGCAGATTGATCGGCTGGGCGAGCTTGATGAGCGCCCAGTCCTTGCCGGTGCCGTTGTAGCCGGGCGCGCGGAGCACCTTGGTGGAGCGCACCTGGACCCGGCCGCTCGTGGACTGCAGGTCGACCACCCCCGCGGTGGCGGTGATGCTCGTGTTGTTGCCGGAACTGCCCACGCAGTGCGCGGCCGTGAGCACGATCTGCTGGGTGTAGAGCGCGCCGCCGCAGCCCATGGACAGCCTGACCATGAACGGGAACTCGCCCTGCGCGGCCCGCGTCCCGCCGACGACGGGCGACGGCGCGGCCTGCGCCGAGGTGACGGGCTGAAGGCTGGCGATCGCGAGCGCGGCCGCGCCGACGACCGCGCATCTCTTGAGGGCCGTGAGAAGTCTCTTCAACGTGATGCCTTCCGTGGGGGGTTGACCTGGGGAGATGTACAACCGAAGCATCCGTTTGACGAGCGCATGTCAGCAGCAGGGCCAAAAAAACGTCCATGTGCTGGCATGGACCGGTCAAAATTCTGCTGCTGGATTATGAGAACGCCGCGAGTCCTCGCACAAGAGGCCCGATTCGGCCACGCCGTAGGGAGTCGTCCCGTACGGCGTGGCCGGAGAGGTTCAGGAGGTTCAGGCGTTCCTGATCGCCGAGATGTCGAAGTTCAGCTTGATCTTGTCGGAGACGAGCACGCCGCCGGTCTCCAGGGCGGCGTTCCACGTCAGGCCCCACTCCGAGCGCAGGATCTCCGCCTTGCCCTCGAAGCCGACGCGCTCGTTGCCGAAGGGGTCCTTCGCGGCGCCGTTGAACTCCAGGTCGATGGCGAGCGGGCGGGTCGTGCCGAGGATCGTCAGGTCGCCGGTGATGCGGTAGTCGTCGCCACCGAGGGACTCCGCCTTGGTGGAGCGGAACGTCATGGTCGGGAACTCGTCCGCCTTGAAGAAGTCCGCGCTCTTGAGGTGGCCGTCCCGGTCGGCGTTGCCCGTCTCGATGCTGTCCATCACGACGTCGAGGGAGGCCGAGGACTGCGAAGGGTCGGTGCCGTCGAGGTGGAGGGTGCCGGTGAAGTCCTGGAAGCTGCCCTTGACGTTGGTGACCATCGCGTGGCGGGCGACGAAGCCGATCGTCGAGTGCGCGGGGTCGATCGTGTAGTCGCCGGTCAGGGCGGCCAGCTCCGGTCGCACGGCGCCGGACGTGGCGGTGGCGGTCTCGGTGTCCTTGCTGCTGAAGATGCTCATGGGTGGCCTCCTGCGAGTGATGTGATGACGTCTCTTGATGTTGAATCTTGAACTACATCAACGCGCCCCACCGTAGACCTATTCCGGTTCAATGTTCAACATCATCGGGGACTGTGTCGCGATACCGCCGCCTGGCGGCACCCCGCGGCCCGCAGGAGTGGTCCTGCCGCGGCTCTCGCGGACGAGCCCGGCCCGTGGACCGCCTACGGAAACGGGCACGTCGGACCGGGTGGGCCGGACCCGGCGGAGGGCTCCAGCGCTGGCGCGGTGCACCGGGATGGCGGTGTCCTGGAAAGAGGAGGTTCCGTGTGAAGGGACCCGCAGGGCCCCGCATGGAGACAGACGAGACCACGGCGGACGTACAGCGCAGGGAGACCGACCGATGACACTCACCGGCTCCGGCTCGGCCTACGACCCACCGGGCCCCGCCCCACGCGGCCCCTCGGCCCCCTCGAGAGTGCGCGAGCACGGACCGGCGCGGCGTCTGGACCGGCGCGTGGCCCTCGTCACCGGCGCCTCCTCGGGCATCGGGGCGGCGACGGCACGGCGCTTCGCCATGGACGGCTGGCAACTGCTCCTCAACGGACGCGACCGGCGTTGCCTGGAGCGGACGGCGTCCGGCACCTCGGCCCTCGTACTGCCCGCCGACCTCGCCGCCCCGGACGGTCCGCGCCTGCTGGCCCAGTCCGCGCTGCACACGACCGGCCGGATCGACGTCCTGGTCGCCGGGGCGGGCATCGGCTGGACGGGCTCGTTCGCCACCATGCCGCACACCGACATCGACCGGGTGCTGGCCCTGGACCTCAACGCCACGCTCCACCTCGTGCGCGAAGTGCTGCCGTCCATGATCGCGTCCGGCCGGGGCCGGGTGGTGCTGCTGGGCTCGGTCGCGGGCAGCGGGGGCGTACGGGAGGAAGCGGTGCACTCCGCCGCCAAGGCGGGCCTCGCCGCCTTCGCCGGGGCACTGCGCCAGGAACTGCGCGGCACGGGCGTGGGCGTGACCCTCGTCGTGCCCGGCCGCGTCGGCTCCACCCGCCGGGGCGGCCCCCACGACCGCACCACCCCGCGTCCCGTCTCACCCGGCTCCGTCGCCCGCGAGATCTTCGAGTCCGTGCGCCACGACCGCGACGAGGCACACGCCCCCGCATGGCGAACCCTCCCGAGCCGCCTCAGGGCCCTGGCCCCGGGGCTGTACCGCCGCATACCGAACCGCTTCGGCTGACCGGAGCCGGCACCCGCCGGGAGGCCGGCCTCGGCGTAGACCCCGTTCCCTGCCCGGTGCTTGGCCCCTGGCCATGCCACCCCAAACGCCCGCTTCCCGGCGCCTGCTCGGCCCGGCCCATCCCCCTTCGCGGCCCCGACCACGTCGTCGTCGCCCCCGACCCGTAGCGGCCCCACCCCCTCCTCACCGCCCGCCTCTCCGCACCCCCCCACCGCCGAAGCACCCGCCCGACGTGCCGTCCGGCCGCCCCGCATCCCTCGTTCCGCCATCCCGGTCACTCCGGCCGAATCCTCCGTTCAGGTGACCGCCTCCCCGTGGTAGGGCATGGGCATGACTCCCCAGCGTCGCGTCTTCCCCCGCCGTACGGCCAAGGCCGCCGCCACCCTGTTGGGCCCCAGCCGCCGGGCTTTGCTGCTCGCGGCCGCGGCGCTGGCGGCGACCGGGGGCGCTGCGCCCGCGCCCCACGGCACGGATGCTCCCGAAGCCGAGGATCCGTACGAAACCCTCCGCCGACGCTGGCTCGGTATCGCGCTCGGCGACGGCTACGACCCGGCCGCGGAGCCGTACGCCTCCCGGCTCGCCGAGACCGGTGAACTCGCCCGCCGCCTGCGCGCCACCATGGCCCCGGCGGCGAACTCACTCTGGCCCGGGCACCCCTTCGACCCGCCGGCCGGCATCACCCTCAGCTACGGCCGCCTGTGGACCATGACCCAGGCCTACGTCCAGCAGGGCACCGGCTCGACCGCCGACCCGGATCTCCTCGCCGACGTCCTGCGCGGCCTCGACCACCTCTCCGAGACCGTCTACAACCCTTCCACGACCCGCTACGGCAACTGGTGGGAATGGCAGATCGGCAGCCCCCGCCTGCTCACCGACATCACAGCCGCCCTCCACGACGAGTTGGGCGGCCCACGTGTCCAGGCCGCCTGCGCAGCCGTCGACCACTTCGTCCCCGACTCGGCCCTCGGCGACTACACCGGCACCTCCACCGGCGCCAACCGCGTCGACCTGTGCCGCTCCGTCGCCCTGCGCGGCATCCTCGGCCGCGACCCGGCCAAGATCGCCCTCGCCCGTGACGCGCTCTCCCCGGTCTTCCCGTACGTCACCCGGGGCGACGGCCTCTACGCCGACGGCTCCTTCGTCCAGCACACCTGGGTCGCCTACTCGGGCACCTACGGACAGGTCATGCTCGACGGCCTCGGCCGGATCTTCGCCCTGCTCGCCGGATCCGACTGGGCGGTCACCGACCCGAACCGGCAGATCATCCTCGACAGCGTCGAGCACGCCTACGCCCCGCTCATCCACGACGGACTGGTCATGGACAGCGTCAACGGCCGGGCCATCAGCCGTGGTTACCTCACCACCGACGACCGCAAGGTCATGCGGAGCGATCACTTCCACGGACAGCAGCTCATCGCGGCCATCGCCCTTCTCGCGGCCGCCGCGAGCCCCGCCGAACGCGACCGCTGGCACGCCCGCGTCAAGGGCTGGATCGAACGGGACACGGTCACCCCGGTCCTGACGGCACCCCAGTTCGGCGTGGCCGACCTGGCCCGGCTGCACGCCATCGCCGCCTCACCCGTCCCGGCCGCACCCGAACCCACGGGGCACCACCTCTTCGCCGCCATGGACCGTGCCGTCCACCGCCGCCCCGGCATCACCGTGAACATCGCCATGGCCAGCGACCGCATCGCCCACTACGAGTGCGGCAACGGCGAGAACCCACGCGGCTGGCACACCGGCGCGGGAATGGTCAGCTGGTGGTCCGGTACGAGCGACCAGTACACGGAC
Organism: Streptomyces sp. NPDC055506; assembly: GCF_053643595.1. Classification (NCBI taxonomy): domain Bacteria; kingdom Bacillati; phylum Actinomycetota; class Actinomycetes; order Kitasatosporales; family Streptomycetaceae; genus Streptomyces; species Streptomyces sp. NPDC055506. The sequence goes on from NZ_JBSHKH010000084.1 coordinate 11,399, forward strand.
TGGTTCTGGCCGACGGTGGACTGGTACCGCCTGCCCGGCACCACCGTCTCCACCAGACGCCTGGCCGACCGCGAAGGCGGCGAGTGGGGCACCGCCCGCCCGGACGCGCGCTGGGTCGGCGGCACCACCGACGGCACGTACGCCGCGCTCGGCCAGCACCTCAAGGGCCTCGGCTCCACCCTCCAGGCCCGCAAGTCCTGGTTCTGCGTCGCGGACGCGGTGATCTGCCTCGGCGCGGGGATCAGCTGCGCCGACGGCGTCCCGGTCGAGACGATCGTCGACAACCGCAACCTGGGCGAGTCCGGCACCCAGGCCTTCGTCCAGGGCCGGAACAAGGACCGGAACTGGGCCCACCTGGAGGACCACGGCGGCTGGGTCCTGCTCGACGGCGAGCCCAAGGCGCTGCGCGAGGACCGCACCGGCGCCTGGGCCGACATCAACACCGGCAGCACCCCGGAGCGCCGCACCCGTCGCTGGCAGACCCTCTGGCTCGACCACGGCACCGACCCCGAGGACGCCACATACGCCTACGTCCTCATGCCCGGGGCGTCCCGCCGCGCGGTCGCACGCCGTGCGGCCGACCGCCGCTGGCTGTCGGTCCTCGCCAACGACGCGACCCGCCAGGCCGTCACCGTGCCCTCCCTCGGCTGCACGGCCGCGAACTTCTGGCAGGCCGGCACGGCGGGCCCGCTCACCGCTTCCGCCGGCGCGAGCGTGCTGACCGTCCGCCGAGGCCGTACCGCTACCCTCTGTGCGAGCGAGCCGCCCCGCACGGGCAAGCCGCTGGAGATCACCTGGGACCGCCCGGTCCGCCGGGTCGTCCGCGCGGACGAGACCGTCGAGGTGCTCTCGACCGGCCCTCGACTGCGCCTGCGCGTCACCCCGGGGGAGGAATGCGCGATGCACCGATGTGAGGTGACTCTCGGTTGAGGTCGTTGTGCGACCCCTACAAGCGGTACACCCTCTGAGCAGTCGGATTGGCTGCACTCCGCCATGGTTCTGTTCAGGGGTACCAGGAAAACACGCCGGAGACTGTGAGGAGTCGACGGCCCGCTTTCCTGGGTTGGCTTCGTAAGGTCACTACATGACCGTTTTGGATGAGGCGCCGGGTGAGCCGACCGACGCGCGCGGACGCGTGGCCGAACTGCACGAGATCCGTGCGCAGGCGGTGGCCGGACCGAGCGAGAAGGCGACCAAGGCGCAGCACGCCAAGGGCAAGCTGACCGCGAGGGAGCGCATCGAGCTGCTCCTCGACCCGGATTCCTTCCGCGAGGTCGAGCAGCTGCGCCGGCACCGGGCCACGGGCTTCGGCCTGGAAGCCAAGAAGCCGTACACCGACGGTGTGATCACCGGCTGGGGGACGGTGGAGGGCCGGACGGTCTTCGTCTACGCCCATGACTTCCGGGTCTTCGGCGGCGCGCTGGGAGAGGCCCACGCCACCAAGATCCACAAGATCATGGACATGGCCATCGCAGCCGGGGCGCCCCTGGTCTCGCTGAACGACGGCGCCGGCGCCCGTATCCAGGAGGGTGTCTCCGCCCTCGCCGGCTACGGCGGCATCTTCCAGCGCAACACCAAGGCCTCGGGCGTGATCCCGCAGATCTCGGTGATGCTCGGCCCGTGCGCGGGCGGCGCGGCGTACAGCCCCGCCCTGACGGACTTCGTGTTCATGGTCCGCGAGACCTCGCAGATGTTCATCACCGGCCCGGACGTCGTCAAGGCGGTCACCGGCGAGGAGATCACCCAGAACGGCCTCGGCGGCGCCGATGTGCACGCGGAGACCAGTGGTGTCTGCCACTTCGCCTACGACGACGAAGAGACCTGCATCGCCGAGGTCCGCTACCTCCTCTCCCTGCTCCCGCAGAACAACCGTGAGAACCCGCCCCGCGCGGAGGCCACGGACGCGGTGGACCGCCGCTCGGACGTCCTGCTGGACCTGGTCCCGGCGGACGGCAACCGGCCGTACGACATGGCCAAGGTCATCGAGGAGATCGTCGACGACGGCGACTACCTGGAGGTCCACGAGCGCTGGGCGCGGAACATCATCTGCGCGCTGGGCCGGATGGACGGCCAGGTCGTCGGCATCGTCGCCAACCAGCCCCAGGCGCTCGCCGGCGTCCTGGACATCGAGGCCTCCGAGAAGGCGGCCCGCTTCGTCCAGATGTGCGATGCCTTCAACATCCCGATCATCACTCTTCTGGACGTGCCCGGCTTCCTGCCCGGCGTCGACCAGGAGCACGGTGGGATCATCCGCCACGGCGCGAAGCTGCTCTACGCCTACTGCAACGCCACCGTGCCGAGGATCTCGCTGATCCTGCGCAAGGCCTACGGAGGTGCGTACATCGTCATGGACAGCCAGTCCATCGGTGCGGACCTCACCTACGCCTGGCCGACGAACGAGATCGCCGTCATGGGCGCGGAGGGTGCGGCCAACGTCATCTTCCGCCGCCAGATCGCCGAGGCCGAGGACCCCGAGGCCATGCGGGCCCGCATGGTCAAGGAGTACAAGTCCGAGCTGATGCACCCGTACTACGCGGCGGAGCGCGGCCTGGTCGACGACGTCATCGACCCCGCCGAGACCCGCGAGGTCCTGATCAAGTCCCTCGCGATGCTCCAGACCAAGCACGCCGACCTGCCTTCCCGCAAGCACGGCAACCCTCCGCAGTAACCCGGCGGACATCTCTCTCACGGAGACTGACACCCATGGACACCCCTGACATCCGCGTCGAGAAGGGCCACGCCGAGCCCGAGGAAGTCGCTGCCATCACGGCGATCCTCCTGGCCCGCGCCGCCGCCCGCCCCACCGACCCGACCCCGACGCACCGCGGCCGCGCCAAGGCCGGCTGGCGCCGCCTGGAACGCGAGCCGGGCTTCCGAGCCCCTCACAGCTGGCGCTGACCCCCAGCAACCGAGAGAGGCCCCTCCACACGGAGGGGCCTCTCTTGATTGTTCGAGGGGCGCGGCAACTGCCCTGCTTTTGGGGGCGCGGGGAACTGCGCGAACAACCACACACAACCCGCACCCGGCAACGCAACAGCCCCCGGCAACCCAGAGGCCGCCAGGGGCTGTCCCACAGCTACTGACTAACGAAGCCGTGCCATGAGCGCGTGCTCAACCAGCGTGATCAACGCAGACTTCGCATCGGCCCGATGCCGCGCATCCGTCGTGATGATCGGCGTGTCCGGCCCGATCTGCAGAGCCTCCCGCACCTCGTCCGGGTTGTACGGCTGCTGCCCGTCGAACCCGTTCAGCGCGATCACGAACGGCAGACCCGAGTTCTCGAAGTAGTCGACGGCCGGGAAGCAGTCCGCCAGACGCCGCGTGTCCACCAGCACGATCGCGCCGATGGCACCCCGCACCAGGTCGTCCCACATGAACCAGAAGCGGTCCTGACCGGGCGTACCGAAGAGGTACAGGATCAGGTCCTGGTCCAGGGTGATACGGCCGAAGTCCATGGCGACCGTGGTGGTCGTCTTGTCCCCGGTGTGGGTGAGGTCGTCGATGCCGGCCGAAGCTGACGTCATGACGGCCTCGGTACGCAGCGGGTTGATCTCCGAGACGGCCCCGACGAACGTGGTCTTGCCCACGCCGAAGCCACCCGCCACCACGATCTTCGCTGAGGTGGTGGAGCGGGAAGGACCGCCGCTAGAGCTTGCGAAGTCCACTGAGCACCCTTTCGAGCAGTGTCACGTCTGGCTGGCCGCCGGCGTTCTCGTCGCCGCCGGGCTGATGGATGGCGACCAGTCCCGCCTCCGCCAAGTCGGCGACGAGGATCCTGGCCACGCCGAGAGGGATCGTGAGGAGCGCCGAGATCTCGGCGACCGACTTGATTTCCCGGCAGAGGTTGCAGATCCGCTGATGCTCGGGCAACTGGCCCTGCATCTGGTGCGGCTGCGCAGTGGTGTGCACCAGCGCCTCGATGGCGAGCTGGTAGCGCGGGCGGGTCCGGCCACCGGTCATGGCGTACGGACGCACCAGCGGGTTGTTCGACGCCCCGGCGGGCGCCGGCTCGGGGGTGCGGCGCTGCGGCTGCACAGGCTGGATACGCGGGGCCGGTGGCTGGTCGTACGGCGACGGGCCGGGGCCCTGCGGCGCGTACGGCTGCCGGTGGCTCGGTGTGGAGGGGAAGTTGTAACGGTTCGGGTTCTGGGCACCGTCGTTCTGGCCCTGGGCAGGGCCGTACGACCAGTTGCCCGAAGACGAACCGCCTGGGGGTGTTGCCACTTTCTCCTCCTCCGACTGTGCCTGGCACCCATCGCTGTGGAGCCGCGTCCCGAAACTTTACGGCCACGGGACGCCAAAACGCACCGTCCGTCCGTTAGTTGAGCAGGCTCCCCTGGAGCTCCGCACGAAGGTCCGGTGTCAGGACCGTACCGGCTCGGTCGACCAGCAGTGCCATCTCGTACCCGATGAGACCGATGTCCGCCTCGGGATGTGCGAGAACCGCGAGGGAGGAGCCGTCGGATACGGACATGATGAAGAGGAATCCCCGCTCCATCTCCACAACCGTCTGGTTCACGGCGCCTCCCTCGAAGATCCGGGATGCGCCCGCCGTCAGTGACGTCAGACCGGAAGCGACGGCCGCGAGCTGGTCGGCGCGGTCGCGGGGGAAGCCTTCGGACATCGCCAGAAGGAGTCCGTCGGCGGAGACCACCACCGTGTGGGACACCCCCGGGGTGTTGTCCACGAAGTTGGTGATCAACCAGTTCAGGTTCTGTGCCGCCTGGCTCATCGGGCTCACACTAACGCTCCTGGTTGTAGGTGCTGTCAGGACCGAAGCCCTGGCCGTTCGTTTCACTGCCTGCGTTGCGTCCGCGTTCCACGCCGCGGCGCAGGTTGCTCAGCCTGCCCCGGACGTCCTCCGGGGCGCGGGAGACCTGGGGGCCTCCCTGGGGGGTGCTCTCGGCGGCACCCTCGATCAGGTTGGCCTTGGGTACCCGCCTCGGCAGACCGGAGGAGGTGACCCCGCCGGCCCTGGGCTTCCGGAGCTGCGAAGCCTGCTGCCACCGCTCGTCGTTCGCCGAGCGCCAGTCGCCGTCGCCGGTGCTCTCCGGGGTGGAAGCCGGAGGCTCCTGGCTCGTGTGCCGTGCGCCGCCCGTGCCGTTCGCACCGCTCGCAGTGGATCCGCGGCGGGGAAGTCCCGCGTCGGTCATGGAGTGGGCGGCGGAGTGGGCCGGTCCCGGACGGTCGAAGCCTACGCGGTCCTGCTCACTTGCGTCAGCGGCCTGCGCAGATTCCGTTTCCTGGGCCTGAGAAGGGTACTGGCTCGGGTAGCCGTTCTGGTAGCCGTCCTGCTGCGGCCAGTCGTCCTGGTGACGACGCTGCTCGAAGGCGGCGAAGCTGCCGGGCGCGCCCGCACCCGGCGCCGAGGGCTCCTGCTGGGCCGGCTCCGCATAGGAGGGGTCCGGGTAGCCGCCGTTCGGCGAGAAGGTGTCGTTCTGCGGCACGCCGCCGTTCGGCGCGAAGTACTGCTCGTCGTACGCGGGGCGCTGCGGCTCCTCGTACGCCGTGTGCCGCTGGTCCTCGTACTGCGCCTGCTGGTCCTCGTACGTCGGCTGACGGTCGTACGCGGAGGGCTGCTGCTGGGGGTAGCCGGTCTGGCCCGTGTCGTAGGCCTGGCCGGTGTCGTAGCCCTGCTGCCCGTTGAAGTCCTCGGGGTACGCGTGCCCCTCGTCGGGGTCCTGCTGGTTCCGACCGGGCAGGGCGGGCTGCTCGTGCGACTGGGCCTCCAGGGCCGCCCTGCGCTCCTCGCGCATCAGGGAGCGGCCGACGGGGTCCAGCTCACGTATGTCGTCGGGGACCTCGGAGTAGCGGCTGTCGTCGAAGCCGAGCTCCGCTGCCGTGCGCATGGGCTGCTGGTTGAAGTTCTCGCCGCCGAAGTTCTGCTCGGGGATGATCTGCGAGACGGTGAACTCGTCGCGGTCCACGTGCTGCTCGCCGCCACCACCGTGGGTGATCGCGTCGGGCAGCATGACCAGCGAGGTCGTACCCGCCTGCTCGCCCGAGGGACGCAGCTGGACGCGGATGCCGTGCCGGTCGGACAGCCGGCCGACCACGAACAGGCCCATGCGCTGCGAGATCGCGGCGTCCACCGTCGGCGGGTTGGCCAGCTTGTGGTTGATGTCCGCGAAGTCCTCGGCGGTGAGGCCGATGCCCTTGTCGTGGATCTCGATCATGACCCGACCGTCGGGGAGACGGGTGGCGGTCACGCGAACCTTGGTCTGCGGGGAGGAGAACGTCGTGGCGTTCTCCAGCAGCTCGGCGAGCAGGTGCACGAGGTCGGTCACGGCACGGCCGTGGATCTCGGCCTCCGGGACACCGGACAGCTCGATGCGCTCGTACTGCTCCACCTCGGAGGAGGCGGCGCGCAGCACGTCGACCAGCGGCACCGGCTGGTCCCAGCGGCGGCCGGGCTCCTCGCCCGCGAGGACCAGGAGGTTCTCGCCGTTGCGGCGCATACGGGTCGCGAGGTGGTCCAGCCGGAAGAGGTTCTCCAGCTGGTCCGGGTCGGCCTCGTTGTTCTCCAGGTCGGTGATCAGGGTCAGCTGGCCCTCGATCAGCGACTGGTTGCGGCGCGACAGGTTGGTGAAGATCGCGTTGATGTTGCCCCGCAGCAGGGCCTGCTCGGCGGCGAGCCGGACGGCCTCGCGGTGGACCTGGTCGAAGGCGCGGGCGACTTCGCCGATCTCGTCCGTGGTGGTGATCGGGATCGCCTGGACCCGGGTGTCGACGCGGCCGGGGTCGGTGCGCGAGAGCTGGTCGACCAGCATCGGCAGACGCTGCTCGGCGATGCCGAAGGCGGCGTTGCGCAGCTGGCGCATCGAGCGGCTCATCTGGCGGGCCACCGCGCCGGCCAGGATGAAGGCCAGGAGCAGGGCGACCACGACGGCGGCACCGGTGATGTAGGCGTCCTGCTGGGCGCCGTCGGCGATGTCGGACGCTTCGCTCACGGCCTTGTCGGCCATGTCCGTCTCGATCTTCTCGTACGCGTTGAACTTGAGCGTGTTGACCGCCCACCAGTTCTCGGCGGTGACGCCCTTCTCGGCGAGGGCGGCGCGGGCGCTCGGGTCGGTGCTCGGGAGCGTCGCGACGGCCGAGACCATCGTCGTCGGGTTGGCCGGCGGGGGCACGTAGTCCGGGTTCTTGGCCTTGGCCTCCCGGGCCATCGCGGCACCGTCGGCCTTGATCTTGGCCTCGGCCGCCTTGAGCTTGGCCGCGTCCTGCTCGGTGCCACCGCCGATGTACTCGCCCATGGCGATGCGCTCGAGGTAGGCGTACGAGGACAGGGCGATGCGCTGGCTGGCCAGGTTGCCGTCGTCCGGGCCCGGCTTGATCAGGATGTGCATGCCGATCGAGCGCTGCAGCGACAGGGCCGCCTTGGTGAGCTCGATGGCGTACACGGTCCGGCCGTAGCTGGTGATGTTGCCGGTGCCCAGGCCGAGCTCGTTGGCGAACTCCGTCAGCGGGTGGGCGACCTCGACGTAGCCCTCCTCGGTCTGCACACCCTTGAGCTTGGAGGTGTACGCGACCTGGCGCAGCGTCTGCAGCTTCGGCTCCAGCTTGCGGAACACCTCCAGCCGGCGCTCCAGACCGGGCTTGGCCGGCATGTTCTGGGCCGCGGCGTCGAAGTCGTCGGCCGCCTTGTCGGTGTCCTTGCGGAGCTGGGCGACGGTCGCCTTGTCCTGGGCGGTCTGCGCGCTGCCCTTCAGCAGGGGCGCCGCCGAGGTGTCGCGCTCGTTGTAGAGGGCGTTGGCGTACAGCAGGGAGGCGCGCACCAGACGCGCGGTGTTCTCCGCGTCCTCGGCCTCCTGCCAGGTGTCGATCGAGCTCTTCACCTGGAAGCCGCCCATGACGAGGCCGACCAGCACGGGTATGAGCAGGATCGCGTTGAGCCTGGTCGCCACGCGCCAGTTGCGCGGGGAGAGACGGCCGCTGCTCTCGGCAGGCGTGGCCGTCGGCTCCGAACCGGGCACGGGGGCGGGCGCCGCTGTGCGCGGCGGCGGGGTGAAGTTGCCCCGGGCCGACGGCTCGGGACTGTTCTTGCTTCGCCTCACTCGACCAACAACCTCTCGGCGGTCGGCACCAACGTTGTGCCGCAGTGTCTCAGAGCCCAACACGCCATCGACGGACGAGTGCGTCATTGACTATTGGGCAGTTCAGGCATTCCAGCACGACGACCTGCGCTCTTCCAAACAGTCCGAGGCAGGGATTCCGAGCGATGTAAGCCCCAGATAAAACGGTCATAAAGAGCGAGCCCCGCCAAAAGGCGGGGCGATTGTGCGCGCAGCGAGACCGGATGTGCGCGACGCGTGGCCGTACCACCCGATTCCTCTGCCGAAACGTTATGAACACCTTGGCCGACCGTGTCAAAGGACACAGCCGGCTCCGGTGTATCTACGACAACTGCCGTATGGTGTTTTCGAATTGGGTGCTACCTCAGCCGTGCCATCAAAGCGTGCTCGACCAGCGTGATCAGGGCACTCTTCGCATCGGCCCGGTGGCGGGCGTCCGTCGTGATGATCGGGGTGTCCGGCCCGATCTGCAGCGCCTCGCGCACCTCCTCGGGCTGGTAGGGCTGCTGGCCGTCGAAGCCGTTCAGCGCGACGACGAAGGGCAGGCCGCTGTTCTCGAAGTAGTCGACGGCCGGGAAGCAGTCGGCCAGCCGGCGCGTGTCCACCAGGACCACAGCGCCGATGGCGCCGCGCACCAGGTCGTCCCACATGAACCAGAAGCGGTCCTGGCCCGGCGTGCCGAAGAGGTACAGGATCAGGTCCTGGTCCAGGGTGATACGGCCGAAGTCCATGGCCACCGTGGTGGTGGTCTTGTCCCCGGTGTGGGTCAGGTCGTCGATCCCCGCGCTGGCGGAGGTCATGACGGCCTCCGTGCGCAGCGGGTTGATCTCCGAGACGGCGCCGACGAACGTGGTCTTGCCCACGCCGAAGCCGCCTGCCACCACGATCTTCGCGGACGTGGTGGAACGCCCCGCGTCAGAGCTTGCGAAGTCCACTGAGCACCCTTTCGAGCAGTGTCACGTCCGGTGCGCCGGTGGCGTCGTCGCCGCCCGGCTGGTGGATCGCGACGAGACCGGCCTCCGCGAGGTCCGCGACGAGGATCCTGGCCACACCCAGCGGCATGTTGAGCAGCGCCGAGACCTCGGCGACCGACTTCACCTCACGGCACAGGTGGCAGATGCGCTGGTGCTCCGGCAGCAGCCCCATGAGTGCCGCGGGGTCCGCGGTCGTGCTGATCAGAGCCTCGATGGCCAGCTGGTAGCGCGGCCGCGTCCGGCCGCCGGTCATGGCGTAAGGCCGTACCAGCGGCTGGTCGCCCTCGTCCTCGTACGGCTCCGCGTACGGATCATGAGAGGCGGGGGGCGGGGTCATGGGTCCTCCGGGCGGGACAGCAAGTCGGTCAGTCGAGCCGTCTGACGGGGCCTGTGTGGGGTGTGTGGCGGCCGGACGGTGATGTGGTGAGACGGGTGGTGCCGGGCCGTTCAGTGGAGCAGACTGCCTTGGAGCTCAGCTCGCAGGTCGGGGGTGAGGACCGCGCCCGCGCGGTCGACCAGGAGCGCCATCTCGTAGCCGACGAGGCCGATGTCGCATTCGGGGTGTGCCAGGACGGCCAGCGACGAGCCGTCCGAGACGGACATCAGGAACAGGAACCCCCGCTCCATCTCCACGACCGTCTGCGCGACGTCGCCGCCCTCGAAGATCCGGGAGGCGCCTGCCGTCAGGGACGTCAGGCCGGAGGCGACGGCCGCGAGCTGGTCCGCGCGGTCGCGCGGGAAGCCCTCCGACAGCGCCAGGAGGAGACCGTCGGCGGACACGACGACGGTGTGGGACACCCCGGGGGTGTTGTCCACGAAGTTGGTGATCAACCAGTTGAGGTTCTGTGCCGCCTGGCTCATCGGACTCAACTAACGCTCCTGCTGGTGAGAGGGTCGAGGGAAGCTGCCGGTCTGGGTGGACCCGGCCTGACGACCCTGTGCGATACCGCGACGGAGATTGGTCAGCCGGCCCCGGACGTCATCGGGCGCCCGGGAGATCTGCGGACCACTCTGCTGCGCCGGCTGCTGCTGAGCCGTGCCCGCGACGAGGTTCGCCCGGGGCACACGGCGCGGCAGGCCGGAGGTGGTGACACCGCCCGCGGCGGGCTGGCGGACGCGCTCGGCCTGGCGGCCGAGATCGTCGTTGGGTGAACTGCGCCAGCCGGCGGGGGCGGACGACCGCTGCGGACCGGTGGGTCCCTGCGGTTGCTGCGGGGCCGGAGCCGAGCCGTTGTTCTGCGGCTGCCGCTCCTGCTCCTGCTGGCCGTGTTGGCCGTGGAACCAGTTGGTCTCCAGTGTGTCGTACAGCGGCGTCCGACCGTCGCCCGGACCGGAGGCCGGCGGCAGGGCCTCGGGCTCCTGCCGGGCGGGCCGGGCCTGCGGGGCGGGCGGACGCGGGGCGCCGAAGTCCGCCGGGCCCCGGCCGCCGTTGACCTGCGGCCGCTCGAACTGGCCCGTGCCACCGGGGTCGGCCGGGGTGGCCGGACCCGGAAGGGTGGGCCGGCCGGAGCCGCCGTCCTGGCGAGGTGCCGGGTACTGGCTGGTGGAGCCGTTGTCCTGGCGCTGCGCCGGATACTGGCCGGTCGCCCCGTTGTCCTGGCGCGCCACGGGGTACTGGCTGCCGCTGTTGTCCTGGCGGGGCGCCGGGTACTGGCCCGTGGAGCCGTTGTCGTAGGACTGCGGGGCCTGCGGCGCCGGGTACTGGCCCGTCGTGGACGACGGGTCGCGGTGGCCGGCCGGGGAGCCGAAGACGTCCGGGCGGACGAACTGACCCGGGTCCTGCGATCCGTTCGTGCCGGTGGCGAACTGGTCCGAGTGCTGAGGGCCGCCCATGCCGAAGTCGGTGGGAGAGCCGGGGCCCTGGCGGTCGCCGGGCACGGCCGGGATCTCCGCCGTCGCGCCCGGGCCCTGCCGGTCGTCGATCCGCGGCATCTGGGACGTACGGGAGACGTCCTGCTCCTCGTGACCACGCGGGGCGTCCAGCGAGGCACGCGGCACCGGCGGCTGGGCGTTCTCGTCGCTCCAGCTCGGCACGCGCGGCTGCTGGTCGCCACCGGGCAGCTCGGCCCGCGGACCGCCGCGCGGCGGCAGCTGCGGCCGACGGCCCTGGCCCTGCTCGGCGTTGCCGCCCGGGCGCTGCGAGCCCCGGCCCCCGCCGAAGGCGTCCTGGCCCTGCGGCCCGTTCGTGCCCGCGGCCTGCAGGCCCTGCGGGGCACCCGGGGCCTGCCCGAACCCGGCACCGGCCGGAGCCGGACGGCCCTGCGGGGGCGCGGAGGGAGCACCCTGATCGAACAACGACGGGGACTTCTCGGGACCCTGGGGTCCGCGCGCTCCGCCCGGGGCTCCCGGACGGCCGCCGTCCGCGTCCCGCCCGGGCAGCGCGGCCCGCGGGCTCTGGCCCGGACCGAGCCGGCCCGCGCCGGACGCGGCGGCACCGAAGCCACCGCCACCGGAGGGACCCGCCCCGAGCGCGCCGCCGCCCTGGCCGGCACCGGCGCCACGCCGGGCCGCTGCCACACCGGCGGCGGCCTGCGCGGCGGCCGGACCGCCACCGCCGAGCGGCGGCTGGCCGGGCTGCTTGGGCTGGGGCTTCCTGCCGCCCTGGGCGACATCGACGGGCAGCATGACCAGCGCGGTCGTACCACCGGAGTCGGACGGGCGCAGCTGGATGCGGATGCCGTGCCGCTGCGACAGACGGCCGACCACGAACAGACCCATGCGGCGGGAGACGGAGACGTCCACCGTCGGGGGAGAGGCGAGCCGCTCGTTGATCGCGGCCAGGTCCTCCGGCGACAGGCCGATACCGGTGTCGTGGATCTCGATCAGCACCCGGCCGTCGGGCAGCGCGTGACCGGTGACCTTGACCTTGGTCTGCGGCGAGGAGAACGAGGTCGCGTTCTCCAGCAGCTCGGCGAGCAGGTGCACGAGGTCGTTGACGACCCGGCCGGCCACTTCGGTGGTCGGCACGGCGGCCAGCTCGATGCGCTCGTACTGCTCCACCTCGGACGCGGCGGCGCGGAGCACGTCGACCAGCGGGACCGGACGAGTCCAGCGGCGGCCGGGCTCCTCACCCGCGAGGACGAGGAGGTTCTCGCCGTTACGGCGCATGCGGGTGGCGAGGTGGTCGAGCTTGAACAGCGAGGACAGCTGGTCCGGGTCGGCCTCGCGGGACTCCAGCTCGGAGATCAGCGACAGCTGGCGCTGGATCAGACCCTGGGAGCGGCGCGAGAGGTTGGTGAACATCGCGTTGACGTTGCCCCGCAGCAGGGCCTGCTCGGCGGCGAGGCGGACCGCCTCGCGGTGCACGTCGTCGAAGGCCGCGGCCACCCGGCCGATCTCGTCCCGGGAGTGCACACCGACCGACTCCACGGACGTGTCGACGTCCTGCGGGTCGGACTCGGACAGCTGCTTGACCAACTCGGGCAGCCGGTCGGAGGCGACCTTGGTCGCGGTCTCCTCCAGGCGGCGCAGCGAGCGGATCATGGAGCGGGCCACGACGAAGGCGCCGACCAGCGACACACCGAGCACGATCAGGATCAGCGCACCGGAGATGATCGCGTCGCGCTCCGTGGCGCTGCGCAGCTCGCGGGCCTTCTGTTCCATCTCCTCGAGCAGGGTGTGCTCGATGTTCTTCATCTGCTGGATCTTGGTGGAGCTGTCGTCCAGCCAGTCGCGGTAGGACCGCTTGTCCTGCTGGGCGAGACCGCTCGCGGAGACCAGGGCACGGCCCGCGTAGGTGTCGGTGGCCTTGATCGTGGAGTTGCCGCCGTCCTCGATCGGCTTCAGCAGCTCGGCGGCGGAGTCCTCGCCGTAGATGCTCTTGAAGCTGCGGATCTCGGACTTCTGGCTCTCCAGGGACGACTCGGCGTAGAGCCGGTCGTTCGGGGAGAGCTTGCCGGTCGTGGTGTTGCTCGCGGGCAGCGCCGCGGCGAGGGCCGCGCGCTGGATGGAGGAGTACTCCTTGGCGGAGGAGAAGGCCGCCAGTGCCCGGGTGCGCTGGATCATGTCCGGGTTGCTGGTCGCCTCGGCCATGTCCTGGGAGAGGTCGATCAGGTTCTCGATCAGACGGTGGTACGCCTCGATCGTCTGCGTGGAGTTGCCCTCGGAGGCGTAGGCGCCCTTGCGGATCTGCTCCAGGTCGCCCAGCTCGCCGGCGAGCTGGATGAGGTACTCGCGGACGCCCTTGAGGTTGCCGTCCTTGCTGGCGCTGTCGATCTGCTCGGAACTGTCGAGGAAGTTCTTCCTCGCCCGGTCGGTCTTCTCGCGAAGACCCTTGACCGTGAAGTCGGTCGCCTTGCCGCCGTGCGCGAGCGGGCCGGCCGACTGGTCGCGCTCCTCCTGGAGCGCGGCCGACAGCTCGGTGGCCTGCTTGGTCATGTCCGTCAGCAGCTTCATGTTGTCGAGCTGCTGGATGTCGTCCATGGACTGGTTGATACGCAGCGCGCCCAGCGAGGTGGCCGCGACCACCGGGAGGGCGAGCAGCGAGACCAGTCGGGTGGAGATGCGCCAGTTGCGCAGGGCTATTCGCGGGCCGGGGCCGGTGGGGCCCGTCGGCGGCTTCAGCGCCGGAGACGGATTCGAGGCCCCCGAGGGGGCCGATGGACCGGATCGCCCGGAGTGCTCACCGCCGTCGCCGGCCGAGCCCGGGTTCTGGGCGTGCTGGGGCGCGGGGCCGCCCTTCATGGCGCCAGTCCCGCCGTGCGGCTCCGGCTCCGCCGAAGCGCTGCCATCCCTCTTGAAACGTCCCTGCACTAGCGTCGCAACCTCTGGACCAGGCACCCCGTCGCGTCAGCGGCGGAGCACGGTGTCGGCGTTCTGGGGACGCCCTGAGTACGCCCCCGTGGTGGTCGTGAGTGACCGGCGCTGGCTCCCCCTTCTCGCCGCCACTCGGCGCGTCTGTGCGCCCCCTGTGCGCCGGCTCGATCCTGCGGCGGTCCGTGAGATTCCAGCACAGCACAGGATCTCCAACAAGGCCCGTAGGCCAGGCCGTGACATAGGTGACACCACGTGAGGGCCGGATCACCGGTCGTAGAAAGTGAGTTCGTCCATTTCGGACGTAAGCCCGCGAGTCGCAGGGCCATGACGGGTGTCCCAGTCGCCATGATCAGGAGCGGAATGATGGCTTCAGGGGGCCAATGTCCGTTTCGTGGGGGTGGGGCATGAGTCCGGATTGACCGATTCGGACTCTGATTCGTGAGGAAACTCACATGCTGATCATGGCCCCTCCGCGATTGGGCCGGGAATCCCGTGTTTAGCCTGACGCTTTACAGCGATGGCAAAACCGACAACCCGCGCCCGGTGCGAGGTCCGAGGACCCGCCCGGCGCCGTCACAGGACAGGGTCAAGTAAACAGTGAAGACGACGACGATGTTCCACAAGATCGCCAACCCGCGACGCACGACGCTGGCGCACTTGGACGACGCCGACGAACTGCAGACGCCGGAGCAGCCGGAGCACAGCGTCGATCTCCCCGCGCAGACCGCCAACCCCAAGCGCACCATCCTCACCGAGGTCCCCGTCGCGGCCGCCGCGGCCGCGGTGTGACACCAGGTAGTACGCGCACCGGCCGCCGACTGCTCAAGGCGGCAGGACACGAACATCGAGGGCGCCCTCCGACAGCGGGGGGCGCCCTTCATATTGAGCACGGCGCGGACACCCGCCCGCGTTAGCCTGGAGCGTCAGACTCCAGCCGCTTCAGTCAAGGGGCCAAGCATCCCGTGCGCATCGCCAGATTCTCCATCGACGGGAACGTCGCCTTCGGCGCCATCGAGGGCGAAAAGCAGGACGAGCTCGTCCTGGACATCATCAAGGGCATCCCGTTCGCGGACTTCGAACTCTCCGGTACGAAGGTCCCGGTGAGCAAGGTCAGGCTGCTGCCCCCGGTGCTCCCCAACAAGGTCGTGGCCTTCGGCCGCAACTACGCCGAGCACGCCAGGGAACTCGGCAACGAGGTCCCCGACGCCCCCTTCGCCTTCTTCAAGCCCTCCACCTCGGTGATCGGCCCCGGCGACGACATCCAGTACCCCT
Source organism: Streptomyces sp. NPDC055506 (assembly GCF_053643595.1). Classification (NCBI taxonomy): domain Bacteria; kingdom Bacillati; phylum Actinomycetota; class Actinomycetes; order Kitasatosporales; family Streptomycetaceae; genus Streptomyces; species Streptomyces sp. NPDC055506. The sequence continues at coordinate 26,472 of NZ_JBSHKH010000084.1, forward strand.
CCTTCTCCGAGGAACTGCACCACGAGGCCGAGCTGGCCGTCGTCATCGGCCGGATGTGCCGCGAGGTCCCGCGCGAGCGCGTCCGGGACGTGATCTTCGGGTACACCTGCGCCAACGACATCACCGCCCGCGACGTCCAGCGGCGCGAGAAGCAGTGGGCCCGGGCCAAGGGCTTCGACTCCTCCTGCCCGCTCGGCCCCTGGGTGGAGACGGACCTGGACCCGGCCGACCTCACCATCCAGCTCACGGTCAACGGCCAGCAGCGCCAGCTGGGCCGGACCAGCGAGATGATCCACTCCATCGAGGACCTGATCGTCAACATCTCCGAGGCCATGACGCTGCTCCCCGGCGACGTGATCCTCACGGGCACCCCGGCTGGGGTCGGCCCCCTGAACGTCGGCGACGAGGTCGCCGTCACCATCGAAGGCATCGGCACTCTCACCAACAAGGTTGTCAAGCGTGGCTAGCGCACCCGGCACTCCCGTACGCGTCCGTTTCTGTCCGTCGCCCACCGGTAACCCCCACGTGGGCCTGGTGCGCACCGCCCTGTTCAACTGGGCGTTCGCCAAGCACCACCAGGGCACTCTGGTCTTCCGCATCGAGGACACCGACGCGGCCCGCGACTCCGAGGAGTCGTACACCCAGCTGCTCGACTCGATGCGCTGGCTGGGCTTCGACTGGGACGAGGGCCCCGAGATCGGCGGCCCGCACGCGCCGTACCGCCAGTCGCAGCGCATGGACCTCTACCAGGACGTCGCGGCCAAGCTGCTCGACGCCGGCCACGCCTACCGCTGCTACTGCTCCCAGGACGAGCTGGACACCCGCCGCGAGGCCGCCCGCGCCGCCGGCAAGCCCTCCGGCTACGACGGCCACTGCCGCGAGCTGACCGACGCCCAGGTCGAGGAGTACCGGGCCCAGGGCCGGGAGCCGATCGTCCGCTTCCGGGTGCCCGACGAGACGATCACCTTCACCGACCTGGTCCGCGGCGAGCTGACCTTCACCCCGGAGAACGTCCCGGACTACGGCATCGTCCGCGCCAACGGAGCCCCGCTCTACACGCTGGTCAACCCGGTCGACGACGCCCTGATGGAGATCACCCACGTCCTGCGCGGCGAGGACCTGCTCTCCTCCACCCCGCGCCAGATCGCCCTGTACAAGGCGCTGACCGAGCTGGGCATCGCCAAGGAGATCCCCTCCTTCGGGCACCTGCCCTACGTCATGGGCGAGGGCAACAAGAAGCTCTCCAAGCGCGACCCGCAGTCCTCCCTCAACCTCTACCGGGAGCGCGGCTTCCTCCCCGAGGGCCTGCTCAACTACCTCTCCCTGCTCGGCTGGTCCCTCTCGGCCGACCAGGACGTCTTCTCGATGGACGAGATGGTCGCGGCGTTCGAGATCTCCGACGTGAACCCCAACCCGGCCCGCTTCGACCTGAAGAAGTGCGAGGCCATCAACAGCGACCACATCCGCCTGCTGGATGTGAAGGACTTCACCGAGCGCTGCCGCCCCTGGCTTCAGGCCCCGTTCGCCCCCTGGGCCCCGGAGGCCTTCGACGAGACGAAGTGGCAGGCCATCGCGCCGCACGCGCAGACCCGCCTCAAGGTGCTCTCCGAGATCACCGACAACGTCGACTTCCTGTTCCTGGCGGAGCCGGTCGAGGACGAGGCCAGCTGGGCCAAGGCCATGAAGGAAGGCTCGGACGCCCTTCTGCGCACCGCCTGCGAGAAGCTGGAGGCCGCCGACTGGACCTCCGCCGAGTCGCTGAAGGAGGCCGTCCTGGCCGCCGGTGAGGCCCACGGCCTCAAGCTCGGCAAGGCCCAGGCCCCCGTCCGCGTCGCCGTCACCGGCCGCACGGTCGGCCTGCCGCTGTTCGAGTCCCTGGAGGTCCTGGGCAAGGAGCGGACCCTGGCCCGGATCGACGCGGCGCTGGCGAAGCTGGCCGCGTAACGCACCACACACCACGAGGGCGGCGTCCGCTTCGGGCGCCGCCCTCGTCGTGTCCGCCCGGCCGTCACCCGGAGTTCACCCTTCCAGCCAACTCCGGCTTCCCGAGGGGACATTGGATGTCCCCTGTGCACACGGTGTGCGTGTGCGCCCTGGTACAGGGGGAGGGAACATGAGCCGTTCACGAAGACTTGTCCACGCGGCCGTCGGCGGGGTGGTGGCCCTGTCCTGCACCGTGCTGCCGGCCGCGCCCGCGCAGGCTGCACCCGACGTCGAGGCGCCGGTCGGCACGGTCCGGCTCGCCACCGAGAAGCGCGTCACCGTCGACTACCCGTGGGCCGGCGCGTCCGGCTTCCAGTACCGGCCGGGAACCACCTCGGTCACCACGGTCGACTACCCCGACACGGTCCCGCCCGCCCACGCCGGGCCCGAGGACCTGGCCAGCGGCACCGACGTCGTGAACACCCGCAACGGCCAGACCGTCACCCAGAGGCACCGCTCCACGGGCGTCACCGCCACCGTCACGATCCCCTCCGGCCACGCCTACCGGGCCGCCGCGGGCTGGAGCGTGCTGACCATGGACGGCACCGGCGCCCTGCATGTCCTGCGCGCCGCCGCCGACGGCACAACCACGGACACCCCGGTCACCGGCTTGCCCACCGGCGCCCGGCCCGTCCACTACCGCCCCGGCGGCTCGGTCGGCCGCCTCGCGATCGTCTACGTCCTGGACGACAAGACGTCCGTGGGCCTGATCGACCTCTCCGACGGCGCCTTCCGCACATACGTCACCAGCGATGCGGCGGCCCCGCAGCTCGCCTTCAACGACCGCTGGCTGGTCGCCGACTGGAAGGCGATCCGGGTGGACGCCGAACCCGGCACCGAGCCCACCGCCCTCACCAGGACCGACGCCCAGCTCGAAGCCGTCGTCGGCGACCAACTCCTGCTCGGCAACCCGACCTTCGTCCTGGGCGGCACCGAGGCCGCGCTGACCGCCCGCTCCCTCGTCACGGGCGCCTCGAGCACCGTGCTCACCTCGTCCTTCGGCGGAATCGGCCCGACCCTGGACGGCGGAGCACTGGCCACCGCGGGCCCCTCCAGCCTCGACTGGGACATCCACCGGATCACCCTCACCGGCAGCGGCGGCCTCACCACCACCAAGGTGGCCCGGGTCCCCGCCGCCGCGACCGGAGTACAGGGACTGGCCGTCGCCGGCGGCGAGTTGTTCCTCCACGGCGCGACACCGGGCGCCTCGCTCCGCTACAGCGGCTTCCAGCTGGCCTCCGACGGCCGTCCCACCGGTGAGCAGACTCGCCGCAGCCCTGCCATGACCGCCCCCACCTGCCTCTCCGGCGACGCCGCCTGCCCCCAGCTGGAGGCCCTGGGCGACGGCCGGGTCGGCCAGCTGTGGACCGACGGGACGGGCCAGGAATCCGTCGTCAACGTCGGCCTCGACACCACCACCACGCTCAGCGAGCCCACGGACGGCGACTCCGGCGGCCGGATCGGCGGCAGCTCGGGCCGCTACCTGCTCTACAACGGCGCCTCCGGCAAGCAGCGGGTGGTCGACTTCCCGCGCGGCGCGACCGGCGGCGAGACCACCCTCACCCGCGACCGCACCGCCGCCGCGGTCTGGGGACAGACCCTGTGGACCCCGGGCAGCACCCAGGGCGCGGTCACCGGCCGCAACCTCAAGACCGGCACGACCACCACCATCGCCACCGGCGCCCCCTGCACCCCCACCGACATCCAGGCCGTCAACACCTGGCTGTACTGGTCCTGCGGCACCTCGGCGGGCGTCTACGACCGGGCCACGAACCGCAAGATCACGGTCCCGGCCGACATCGGCCCGGCCCGCCTCGCCGACGGTTTCCTGCTCCGCGAGAACCGCACCACCCACGACCTGCTGCTCACCGACTTCCACACCGGTACGGCCACCACCCGCACCCTGGTGAAGCTGCCGGCCGCCGACCAGAACACCGGCGGCAGCAACGGCCGCTGGGCCGTCGACCGCTTCGGCGGCCACATCGCCTACCTCAACGGCACCTACGGCGAGGTGTCGATCGTCACCAGCGGCGTCCCCACCTCACCGCTCGCGCAGACGGAGGCCCAGGTCTACTCGCCGTCCGTGATCGGCAGATCGTTCCCCTGGTCACCGGTCTGGCAGCTGAACAAGCCGTCCACCTGGACCCTGACCCTGACCACGGCCTCCGGCACCGTCGTCCGCACCCTGACCGGCGCCTCCACCGGAGCCGCCGTACGCCCCGCCTGGGACGGCACCACCGACACCGGCGCCGGAGCCCCGTCCGGCGGCTACACCTGGAAGCTCAGCGCCCGCCCCCGCGACGGCCAGGGACCGGACCTCACGCTCTCCGGCACGATGACCCTGGGCTGAGCGCGGGGCGAGGTGGGTACGGTCGCACCATGAGCATCCAAGCCGTGGTCTGGGACGTCGACGACACCCTCTTCGACTACACCAGCGCCGACCGCCTCGGCATGCGCGCCCATCTGACGACCGAGGGCCTGCTCGACGACTACGACACCGTCGACCAGGCCCTCGCCCGCTGGCGGGAGGTCACCGATCTGCAATGGGCGCGCTTCGCGGCGGGGGAGGCCACCTTCGAGGCCCAGCGGCGCGACCGCGTACGGGTGTTCCTGGGCCAGGAGCTGACCGACGACGAGGCCGACGCGTGGTTCCGGCGCTATCGCGCCCACTACGAGGAGGTCTGGACCCTCTTCCCGGACGTCCTGCCCGTCCTCGACGCCCTCGCCGCCAGCCACCGGCACGCCGTGCTCTCCAACTCCAGCATCCACGTCCAGGACCACAAGCTGCGCGTCCTCGGCGTCCACGACCGCTTCGAGAGCATCCTGTGCGCCGCCGAGCTCGGCGTCTCCAAGCCCGAGGCCGGCGCGTTCCTCGCCGCCTGCACGGCCCTCGATCTGCCGCCCCACCAGGTCGCCTACGTCGGTGACCACCCGGAGATCGACGGGCGGGGCGCCGCCGACGCCGGGCTGCTGTCGGTGTGGATCGACCGCGGCGGCATGTACGCCACGATCGAGCCGCCCGTCGGTCCGCACCGCATCGCCTCCCTCGCCGAACTGCCCTCTCTGCTCGGCACGGATAGTCGTTTTGGAGCCCCGTCCACCTTCAGGTAATGTTCTTCCTGCGCCGCGGGGAGCGGGCCGGAAGGCAGGAACCCCCAGGCGCACAACTAGAACAAGAACCCCCTCAGGGGCTTGCGTTCCAGTGGCCTATGGTGTAATTGGCAGCACGACTGATTCTGGTTCAGTTAGTCTTGGTTCGAGT
>NZ_JBSHKH010000084.1:31816-35675 GCF_053643595.1 Streptomyces sp. NPDC055506
TAGCACGCCGCCCTCTCAAGGCGGTAGCGCCGGTTCGAATCCGGTCGGGGGTACATACGAGAAAGGCCCTCCACTTCGGTGGGGGGCCTTCTTCGCGCATACCTTCTTGGGGGCGCGGGGAACTGCGCGAGCAACCACTTCCGGGCCCGCACCCGACGACGAAACCGTCCCTGCCATGGCGCTGAGCCGGGGAAAGCCTGCCGCGGCGTTGAGGCCGACCTTCCCCGAGAGCACCCCGTCAGTTCAGCCAGTCCGTCGCAGCGCCTCGGAGAGGCGCCCGGCCGCATCGATCACAGCCTGCGCGTGCATCCGCCCCGGGTGACGCGTCAGACGCTCGATCGGCCCGGACACCGACACGGCCGCCACCACACGGTTCGACGGCCCCCGCACCGGCGCGGAAACGGACGCGACACCCGGCTCGCGCTCGCCGATCGACTGGGCCCAGCCCCGGCGCCGTACGCCCGACAGGGCCGTCGCCGTGAAGCGGGCCCCTTGCAGGCCGCGGTGCAGCCGCTCCGGCTCCTCCCAGGCCAGCAGGATCTGCGCCGAGGAGCCGGCCTTCATCGTGAGCGTCGAGCCGACCGGGACCGTGTCCCGGAGTCCGGACAGACGCTCCGCCGCGGCGACGCAGATCCGCATGTCGCCTTGGCGGCGGTAGAGCTGCGCGCTCTCGCCCGTGATGTCACGGACATGGGTGAGCACCGGGCCGGCGGTGGCGAGGAGACGGTCCTCACCCGCGGCCGCGGCGAGTTCTGCCAGGCGAGGGCCGAGAATGAAACGGCCCTGCATGTCACGCGCCACCATGCGGTGGTGTTCCAGGGCCACGGCCAGGCGGTGGGCCGTGGGTCGTGCCAGTCCGGTGGCACCGACCAGGCCCGCGAGGGTGGCCGGACCGGACTCCAGAGCGCTCAGGACGAGGGCCGCCTTGTCCAGAACGCCGACGCCGCTACTGTTGTCCATGAAACGATACTCGCGTCTCACTCTGTGAAACGCAAGTTCAATTTTCCGTGGAACCCGCCACTCTTGAAGACACGAAGTCACAACGGCCCGTGACGTACGGGCCTGGCGGCGGATGCCCGGAATCCAGGGGCGCGGGCCCGCCTCCTCAAGATCTCTAGTTGGGCCGGCGGATCGTCGTCGGCCGGAGGGAACAGCGATGGGTAGGACACTCGCGGAGAAAGTCTGGGACGACCATGTCGTCCGGCGCGCCGAGGGCGAGCCCGACCTTCTCTTCATCGATCTGCACCTGCTGCACGAGGTGACCAGCCCGCAGGCCTTCGACGGCCTCCGCAAGACCGGCCGCAAGGTGCGGCGCCTCGACCTCACCATCGCCACCGAGGACCACAACACCCCCACCCTCGACATCGACAAGCCCATCGCCGACCCGGTCTCCCGGGTCCAGCTGGAGACGCTGCGCAAGAACGCCGCCGACTTCGGCGTGCGCCTGCACCCGCTGGGCGACGTCGAGCAGGGCGTCGTGCACGTCGTCGGCCCGCAGCTGGGCCTGACCCAGCCCGGCACCACCGTCGTCTGCGGCGACTCGCACACCTCCACGCACGGTGCCTTCGGCGCGCTGGCGTTCGGCATCGGCACCTCGCAGGTGGAGCACGTGCTGGCCACCCAGACGCTGCCGATGTCCTGCCCGAAGACCATGGCGATCACGGTCAACGGCGAACTGCCCGACGGTGTCACCGCCAAGGACCTGATCCTGGCGATCATCGCGCGGATCGGCACCGGCGGCGGCCAGGGCTACGTCCTGGAGTACCGCGGCGAGGCCATCGAGAAGCTCTCGATGGAGGCCCGCATGACCATCTGCAACATGTCGATCGAGGCCGGTGCCCGCGCGGGCATGATCGCCCCGGACGAGACCACCTTCGCGTACCTCCAGGGCCGTCCGCACGCCCCCGAGGGCGCCGACTGGGACGCGGCCGTCGAGTACTGGAAGACGCTCAGGACGGACGAGGACGCCGAGTTCGACGCCGAGGTCGTCATCGACGCCACCGAGCTGGCGCCGTTCGTCACCTGGGGCACCAACCCCGGCCAGGGCGCACCCCTTTCGGCGTCCGTCCCCGACCCTGCTTCGTACGAAGACGCATCGGAGCGCTTCGCCGCCGAAAAGGCCCTGGAGTACATGGGGTTGGAGGCCGGGCAGCCGCTGCGCTCCATCAAGGTGGACACCGTCTTCGTAGGCTCCTGCACCAACGGCCGCATCGAGGACCTGCGTGCAGCGGCCGAGATCGTGAAGGACCGCAAAGTCGCCGACGGCGTACGGATGCTGGTCGTCCCGGGCTCCGCGCGGGTCGGTCTGCAGGCCGTTTCCGAGGGTCTGGACGTCGTCTTCAAGGACGCCGGCGCCGAATGGCGGCACGCGGGCTGCTCGATGTGTCTGGGCATGAACCCCGACCAGCTGGCCCCGGGTGAGCGCTCCGCGTCCACCTCCAACCGCAACTTCGAGGGCCGGCAGGGCAAGGGCGGCCGGACGCACCTGGTGTCGCCGCAGGTCGCGGCCGCGACCGCCGTCCTCGGCCACCTGGCCTCCCCGGCCGACCTGTCCGCCGCCGACGACCGTACGCCCGCTGGAGTCTGAGAACCATGGAAGCCTTCACCACCCACACCGGCCGGGCCGTCCCGCTGCGCCGCAGCAACGTCGACACCGACCAGATCATCCCCGCCCACTGGCTCAAGAAGGTCACGCGCGACGGGTTCGAGGACGGGCTGTTCGAGGCCTGGCGCAAGGACGAGTCGTTCGTGCTCAACCAGCCCGAGCGGCAGGGCGCGACCGTCCTGGTCGCCGGCCCCGACTTCGGCACCGGCTCCTCCCGTGAGCACGCCGTCTGGGCGCTGCAGAACTACGGCTTCAAGGCCGTGATCTCCTCCCGCTTCGCCGATATCTTCCGCGGCAACTCGCTCAAGAACGGCCTGCTCACGGTCGTTCTGGAGCAGAAGATCGTGGACGCGCTGTGGGAACTCGCGGAGAAGGACCCGCAGGCCGAGATCACCGTCGACCTGGTGGCCCGCGAGGTGCGCGCCGAGGGCGTCACCGCCTCCTTCGAGCTGGACGAGAACTCCCGCTGGCGGCTGCTGAACGGCCTCGACGACATCTCGATCACCCTCCAGAACGAGGAGGACATCGCCGCGTACGAGGCGAAGCGTCCCGCCTTCAAGCCGCAGACGGTCCAGCTCTGATCCGAAGCACGATCCGCCGCCTCTGAACAAGGCGACTTTCGGCCACCGCAACACCCCCTCTGTACCCCCGATCAGCCCGATCGGGGGTACAGCCGTGTCTGCACCCGAACGGCCCTGTCCGTCCGGAGGGCGTCGCTCAACTTCCCATGTTATGCCGGTGGTTGCCGGGGTACGCGAGGTGTACAGCCGCGACTTCCGCGCGTGCCCGGACGGCCGTTTGCGGCGGCAGTTGTCCCCTGCGCAGGCGACAACTCGCCCCAGATGGCACAATCTGTGCATGGAACACGACGGCCAACTCGAGCTCTATGCGGCAGTCGCGGGCCAACTCAAGGAAGCGCACGCAAAAGTGCGCGCACTGCAAGTCCCGGAGGGCGTACGGATGGCGCTGACCCGGAAGCTGCTGGTCATTACGGCCGCGGCCAAGCACGATCTCGCCGACGCGGCAAGGCGGCTGGAACGGTTCACCGTGGACCTCGACGAGGGGCGACTCCCCGACGAGGAACGCTGAACCGCACGACACCGCCGAGTTCGTTGCGGCACAAGGGTGAGAAGCCCGTTTCGTGTTTGATTTGCGGTATATATCTGCCTAACGTGCGAAAAAGCTTGAACACTTTCGTTCCGTCTCTGGCCGTGCCTGGCCTCGACGGTGTGCCGCTGCCCCCGGTCGCGGTCG
>NZ_JBSHKH010000085.1:0-35423 GCF_053643595.1 Streptomyces sp. NPDC055506
GGAGAGCACCACGACGCCGGGGGCGGCGCCGTTCTCCACCCTGCGGACGATGGACCGGGTGCCGGGACTCGTCCAGTCGAGGGTGTCGATCGTCCAGGCGAGGGGTTCCATGCCGAGTTCGGCGCCGAGCCTGAAAGCGGTGCGGTTCCAGGCGCCGTAGGGGGCGCGGAACCACTCGGGGCGCTCCCCGTAGCCGTCCTCGATGACGTCGCAGGTGCGTTCCATCTCGGAGCGGATCTCCCGGCGGGTGAGGCGGGTGAGCAGCGGGTGGGACCAGGTGTGGTTCCCGACGACATGGCCCTCTTCGGCCATCCGCGCCAGCAGTTCCCTGTTGTCGGCGACCATGCCGCCGCACACGAAGAACATCGCGCGCACGTCGTACTTGGCGAGGGTGTCCAGGACGGCCGGGGTGTAGCGGGGGTCGGGGCCGTCGTCGAAGGTCAGCACCATGTGGCGGCCGCGTCCGGAGAAGCGCAGCAGCGGTGCGCGCCGTACCAGGGTCCGGCGGGGCGCGGCGTGCGGCGGGCCGTATCCGGTCAGGGGCTGGAGCCGGTACGCGGAGGAGCTGAGCGGGCGGCGGACCTGGGGCCCGGAGGCCGGGACGGTCCCGGCGGGGCCGCCCCCGTTGACCCCCGCGAACACACCTGCCGTGGCGACGGCGCCCACGAAGCCGGAGCCGGCGAGCAACACCCGGCGACGGGTGAGCAACTGATCCTTCTTCATGACTCATGAGTCGCCCGGCGGGAGACCGGCGCACCTGAGCAACACCGGTGCGGCGGCGCGGTTTCACCCGGACGGCCCACGCAGACGGGTCAGCGGCGGCGCACCAGGGCGGACCTGGTCGGACAGGCCGGAGAGGGGGTCGGCGGGCTCGGTCCCGTCCCCTCCGGCGAGGCCGAGCGCCGCCAACGACGGCAGCCCCTCCGTGGTGACGGGCCGCTGTCCGCCCTTCGGGTGCCCTCTTCCCCACAACTTGCGCATCGACGGTACGCAGACGAAGCCCTCGGCGATGCCGGAGGCGAGACCGACCCTGGCGAGGGAGGCGGCCTCCGCGTAGCAGAGGAAGCGGGCAGGCGGCGCCAGAGGCGCAGGACCGGTCCGGCGCCGATGCGGGCGCCCTCCTCGAACACGCAGCGGAACACGGCGAAGTTCAGCGAGACCTTGCGCACGCCGAGTTTCGGGGCGGCGTGGCACAGTTCGGCGACCATGAACTCCATGACGCCGTTGGGGGCGGTGCGGTCACGGCGCATCAGGTCCAGGGAGACGCCGTCCTTGCCCCAGGGCACGAAGGACTGGATCGCGAGGAGCCGGCCGTCCTTGTCGTGGGCCTCGACGAGGAGGCAGTCGCCGTCGGCCGGGTCGCCGAGCCGGTCCAGGGCCATGGAGAAGCCGCGTTCGGTCTCGGTGTCGCGCCAGGCATCGGCCCGTTCGACGATCTGCCGCATCTCCTCCTCGCTCAGGGTGGAGTGGCGGCGATCGCGTGCGGCCAGGCCTCCCGGTCACCGACCGGGTCGCCGCTGGCGAGGCACACCCCGGCCTCGACGCGGTAGGTGACGGCGGCCTTGCCGCTGGGTGAGAAGACGACGGCCTTGTCGCGGCGGGTGGCGAAGTAGCCGAAGGAGTCCTGGTCGCCGTAGCGGCCGAGGAGGGCGCGGATGCGGGCCTCCTCGTCGTCGTGCAGGGCGGCTTCCAGGCGCTGGGAGCGGAAGAGGGTGGCGGCGGCGTTCAGCAGGGCGAGTGCGCCGAACAGGCCTAGCAGGAAGTACAGGGCGTGCGGCGGGCGGCCGTCGAAGCTGCCCGCGGGCACCAGGCCGCACAGGACCCGGTTCGCGGCCCAGGCCAGGCGCTGGCCGCCGGGCAGTGTGCCGGGGAAGGCCGCGACCAGGGCCCAGCCGGCCAGGATCGCCACGACCAGCCCGGCCACCAGGACGGCGAGGGCGCGGCGTACGGCGGCGCGGCGGGAGGCGGCGTAGAACTCCCGGCGGGCGACGATCAGCAGGGCGAGGGCGAGGCCGCACACCACGAAGGACGGGACGGACTCGGCGAACTGGCCGACGGCCATGCCGAGGATGTCGGACAGGACCAGCAGGCCCAGGTAGACGACGACCAGCCACCAGGCGATCTTCTTGCGTGCGCCGGTCGCGGCGGCGAGCAGGAACAGGAAGACCCCGTAGGCGAGGTTGGCGCTGACGGGGACGAGCAGCAGGTCCAGGAAGCGGACGAGCGGGCGGAGTCCGGTGCGCAGCGGCGGGATGAGCGCCAGCAGGGCGCAGAGCAGGCCGAGGACGCCGAAGAAGACCGCGAAGCCCTCGGGTACCCGGCCCAGGAGGCCGTGGGCCCGGCCGCGGGGCGGCCGTATCGGACCTCCGGTGTCCTTCTCGGCCGTCCCGGTGTCCGCGATGGCACTCATGCCTTCGACTCTAGGAACACCCGTCTGCTCTCGCCCGTCGAGCGCTCCCGGCCGGCGGCCGGAGCGGAGGGCTCCGATAGCCTCGCGGCGTGACGGAACAGCACTCCCCTCAGTTCGAGCGGGGCACGGACGGGCCGAAGGTGATCGTGGTCGGAGTGGACGGCTCCGACTCCTCCCTGCGGGCCGCGGCCTACGCCGGTGGCCTGGCCCGGCGGCAGCACGCGCTGCTCGCCGTGGTGTACGTGCAGCCGGTGCTGGCGGCGGGGGCGGCGCTGGGGGCGCCGGTGGCCGGGACGACCGACGAGATAGCCGAGGGCCTCGTGGCGCAGATCCGGGACGCGGCCGAGCGGCTCAAGGGGATATTCGAGGTCCGCTGGGAGTTCCACACGTTCCCCGGCGATCCGTACAACGGTCTAGTGCAGGCGGCCGACGAACTCAAGGCGGACGCCGTGGTCGTGGGCGCGTCCGAGCAGGCGGGCCACCGGATCGTCGGATCGGTGGCGGTACGGCTGGTGAAGGCCGGACGGTGGCCGGTGACGGTGGTGCCGTAGCGGGCCCAGGTCCTGACCGGTCCCTGGGCCCGCCTCTTCGGCCGGCGCCGACGCCGGGCTTCCCGGGCTACTCCCCCATCACCAGCCCGTCCCCGGCCGCGCCCCTGCCGAGTACGACGTCCCGGATGCGGTCGCGGACGGCCTGTCCGTCGGCTCCCTGGGCGATGGCACGGTTGAGGTTCACGACGCGGCCGGCGTCGACGTCGAACAGCTGGGGGACGAACTCGGCCTTCGTCACCTCCCAGCGGCCGCCCGGCCGTGCGGGCGGGGCGAAGGTGAAGCGGCCGAGGGTGGACTGGTTGCCGCGCGGGTCCTTGGCGCCCTGGTGGTTGGTCATCTCTCCGGCGATCTGGTCGCCCATGCCGTAGATCACCCAGGTGCCGTTGACCTTCTCGTAGGCCTGCGGGACGTGCGCGTGGGTGCCGAGGATCAGGTCGATGTCGGGGCGTGAGCCGCTGCGCGCGGCGGTGAGGTTCCGGGACAGGGTCAGCTGCCGTTCGTCGGGCGCGTCCTGCCACTCGGTGCCCCAGTGCAGGGAGACGACGACCACGTCGTTGCCCGCCCGGCGCGCGGCCCGGGTGTCGGCGAGGATCGTGCCCTCGTCGATGAGGTTCACGGCCCAGGGCTGTCCGGCCGGGAGCGGGATGCCGTTGGTGTCGTAGGTGTAGGCGAGATGGGCGATCTTCGCCGAGCCCGCCTGGAATACGGTCACCGTGCGCGCCTCCTCCTCGGCGCGTGCCGAGCCGGCGTGCCGTACGCCCGCGCGGTCGAGGGCGTCGAGGGTGCGCCGGATGCCGTCGGCGCCGTCGTCCAGGGTGTGGTTGGAGGCGGTGGAGCAGCCGTCGTAGCCGGTGACGGCGAGGGCCTGGGCCACCTCGGGCGGGGACTTGAAGGTGGGGTAGCCGGTGTAGGCGCCGTTCTCGCCGTAGACGGTCTCCATGTGGCACAGGGCCACGTCGGCGCGGGAGACGACGGAGCGGATCCCCGCGAGCATCGGCCGGAAGTCGTAGCCGGTGCCGCCGGCGTCGAAGCGGGCCCGGTCGATGATGGAGCTGTGCGGGAGGACGTCGCCGGAGGCGACCAGTGTGAAGCCGCGGGGCTCGGCGGAGGACGGTGCCGGGCGTCCCGGGCCGCGCGGTTCATGACTGCCGCGGGCCTGGCAGGCCGCGCCCGCGGCGAGGACGACGGTCAGGGCCAGGGCCACCTGTCGACTGCGAGCGATCATCCATTCACCCCTTTGTGGGCGTTGTGGTCGTATTTACGCACCATCAGGAAAGAAGGCTCATCTCGTCCCACGCGGCTCCGACACGCTCATTAGCCCGTCCGGAACACACAGGTCCGGGCGCGGTGACCGTTCGTCGAACCGTTCGTCGACGCGATCGACCGTCCGCCGCACGGGCCGATACGTGCCCTGTCCCCCGGCTGCGCCCTGCTGTGGCATACGGCCATGACGGCCGGATCCACTCTCACGAACGGAACGACCGCCGAGCACGAGCTCGCCGCACTGCAGCGGGAGCACGGCCGGCCCCTCTTCGCGCTCCTGCTCCGGCTCTGCGACGGCGACCGGCAGCGCGCGGAGGACCTGGTGCAGGAGACGCTCGTACGCGCCTGGCAACACCCCGAGGCCCTGCGCGCCGACGACTTCGAGTCGGTACGGCCCTGGCTGATGACCGTCGGGCGGCGGCTCGCGATCGACGCCCGGCGGGCCCGGCAGGCGCGTCCGGCCGAGGTCGGCGACGCGGTGCTGGAGAACGCGCGGGTCATCTCCGACCACGCCGAGCGGGCCGCGGCGATGCTCGACGTCCGCCAGGCTGTGAAGACACTCACTCCGGAGCACCGTGAAGTCCTGGTGCTCGTGTACTTCCAGGGGGCGAGTGTGGCGGAAGCCGCGGCGACCCTCGGGATCCCGCCCGGTACCGTGAAGTCCCGCGCGTACTACGCGCTGCGCGCCCTGCGCCGGGTGCTTCCCGGATACGCCGCCGACCTGCGCTGAAACCAATGGGCGGGTCAAGCCTCCGTAAAGCGCCTTGCTGAACACCCCGGTTGAGTAATCGGCTGTTCTCATCCGTGTTCCGGAGAGGGCCGACAGTGCCCCCGGGGCCCGGTGTCGGGCTACGCGCACGTACCGGAGGAAGGCAGGAAGGGATGCTGCACAGAGGTGGAGAGAGCACGGACGGCGCCGGCGGGGAACTGACCGTCCCCATGGCGTGGTTGTACGCCGAGTACATCGCCGACGAGCTGCTGCGGACGGGCGATCTGATGCCGCCGACGTCCTTCGAGTTCCGGGCGGGGCGGGACGCCCTGGCGCTGACCATCTTCCTCTCCGACACCGACGGGGAGCTGTCCGGCATCCGGGTCGTCACCCAGCTGGAGACGTGGCTGTCACTGACCGCGTACGACCAGCCGTGGCAGGAGTGGGTGCGCGAGCGGCTGGCCGAGCTGGCCCGCGCGGCCGCGCGGGAAGGACGGCCCGCCCCGGACCTGGACCTGGCGGACGAGGCCTGGCGCTGGCTGCAGGAGACGGAGCTGCTCGCGCCCGATCTGAACGCGGTGCCGGGTGGTGCGCCGGTGACAGGGGAGGACGAGGGGCCGAAGGTCTGGACGCCCGCCTGGCAGCTCGGACTGCCGCTGGGACACCTCGCGATCCATCTTTTTTAGATTTCTGCGCCTGAGACCAATCCGCCGGGCGGAGGGCTCCGAATCCATAGGTTGCGATTGTGTCACCGCCTTGAGTGATTCCGCTGCCTGGTCCGTACCGGTGGGAGCAAGGAGTAACCCCACCCACACCCAACGGCACGAGGATTCGGCATGAGGTCCCTGGAACGGCATCGCGACGTCGGCGCCTACGCGCTCGGCGTGCTGGACGAGGCGGAGGCCTTCCGCTTCGAGGACCACCTCATGGAGTGCCCTCGGTGCGCTGCAGAGGTGACGGAATTCGGCGCCACGACACGCCAGTTGATGCTGTACCGGCGCGCGACACCACGGTTCGTGCACCCGATGGCGCAGCCGGGGCCGCGCATGCTGGACCGGCTGCTGGCCGAGGTGGCGACCAGGCGCCGGGCCGGCCGCAGACGCCTCCTGTTCGCCCTGGCGGCCTCGGTGGCCTTCGCGGTGTCCGTGCCCGGCGTCGCGATGATGGCCCGGGGCAGCAGCGCGGACGAGGGACCCCTGACGGTCGCTGCGACCGACGCGCGCTCCGGCGTCTGGGCCCAGGTCACCGTCGAGGACAAGGCCTCGGGCAGCCAGGTCGAGCTGAAGGTCAAGGACGCGGCCGGTCCGCGCTCCTGCCACCTGGTCATCGTGGGCCGGGACGGCTCCGAGGAGACCGCGACCAGCTGGCACGGCCCCGGTCACGACACCCACCCCAACACGATGATGGCCAGCTCCTCCAAACACCCGGACGAGACCGCCCGCTACGAGGTCCGCTCGGCGTCCGGGGAGGTCCTCGTGAAGCTTCAGCCGCGCTAAGGGGGGTCGTCCGTCCGCCCCTGTCGCCGGGCGTCCCGCGTGCCCCGGTGTGAGACTGCTGGTTGGCGCACCCGGGGAGACAGACGGGTGTCCGCGGTCGGCGACGAGGGGAGACGAGGTGGCGGCGTCACAGGACGGCGACGGCCGCCTGGAGGAGTACCTCGCCGATCCGGGGAACAGGGCGCTGGACCTGACCACCGCGGTGGCCCGCTGCACCGAGGCGCTGGGGCTCCAGGACTCCGCGGTGTACCTCGCCGACATCCAGCAGCGCAGGCTCGTGCCGCTCACCGACGAGGCCTCGCCGCTGCTCGTCGACGAATCACTCGCCGGCTGGACCTACCGCACCCAGTCCCTGCGCGTGGAGGAGTCCGAGTCGGGCGGCATGACGGCCTGGGTCCCCCTCGTGGACGGCGCCGAACGCCTCGGAGTCCTCGCCGTGCACTCGGCCTCGCTGACCCCGGCCGTGCTGCGCCGCGGCAAGGCCCTCGCCACGCTCCTCGCCATGATGATCACGTCCACGCGGGCGTACCAGGACTCCTTCGTCCGGCGTACGCGCACCAGACCGATGCTGCTGCCCGCCGAGATGCTGCGGGCCTTCCTGCCGCCGCGCACGATCGGCACAGCGCACGTCGTGTCCACGGCCGTGCTGGAGCCGGCCTACGAGCTCGGCGGCGACGCCTTCGACCACTCCCTCACCGAGACGGCCCTGCACGCCACGGTCCTCGACGCCATGGGACACGACCTGGCCTCCGGGCTCACCACGGCCGTGTGCCTCGCCGCGAGCCGCAATGCCCGGCGGACCGGGGCCGACCTGCCCGACCTGGTACAGAGTGTCGACGACGCGCTGGCGCAGTGGCTCCCCGACCAGTTCTGTACCGGCGTCCTGGCCCAGCTGGACCTGGTCTCCGGGGTGCTGCGGTGGTGCAACTGCGGACATCCCACCCCGCTGCTCATCCGCGGCAAGCGGCCGGACGTCGAGGCCATGCGGCGCGAGCCGGAACCGCCGATGGGTCTGCCGTCCCGGCTGGCAGGACTGAAGCGGCGGACGCACGAGATCGCTCTGAAGCCCGGCGACCGGGTCCTGATGTACAGCGACGGGGTCACCGAGGCCAGGGCCGTCGACGGCGCGGAGTTCGGTCTCGAGCAGTTCGCCGACTACATCATCCGGGCGACGGCAGCGGGCGAGCTGGCGCCCGAGACGCTGCGGCGGCTCATCCACTCCATCCTCGACTCGTCCGGCAGCCGGCTGCGGGACGACGCGACCATCCTCATGTTCGAGTGGTCGCCTCCGGCCAGGTGACGGCGCGTCATTTCAGCAGCCGGGACATCCTGCGGTCCGCCAGCGGCTTGCCGCCCGTCTGGCAGGTCGGGCAGTACTGCAGCGAGGAGTCGCTGAAGGACACCTCGCGCACGGTGTCGCCGCACACCGGGCAGGGCTCGCCGGTGCGGCCGTGGACGCGCAGGCCGCTCTTCTTCTCGGCCTTCAGCCGCCCGGCCGCCACGCCCCGGGAGCGTTCGACGGCCTCGGTGAGTGTGTCGCGCAGGGCCTCGTACAGCCGGTGGGTCTCCTCCGCGCTCAGGGACGCGGCCAGTTTGAAGGGCGACATCCTCGCCGCGTGCAGGATCTCGTCGCTGTAGGCGTTGCCCACGCCCGCGATCAGGCTCTGGTCGCGCAACGCGCCCTTGAGCTGCCGCCGTTCACCGGCCAGGAGTTCCGCGAAGCGTCGCTCGTCGAAGCCGTCGGCGAGGGGGTCCGGGCCGAGCCGGGCGACGCCCGGGACCTCCTGCGGGTCCCCCACGACGTACACGGCGAGCCGCTTCTGAGTGCCGGCCTCGGTCAGGTCGAATCCGGAGCCGGTCTCCAGGGCCACGCGCAGCGCGAGGGGGCCCTTGCCGGGGCGGGGCGGACCGTCGGGCAGGCGGTCCTTCCAGTGGAGCCAGCCCGCGCGGGCCAGGTGCGTCACGAAGTGCGGGCCGTCCGCGGTCGCGAGGTCGAGGAACTTGCCGTACCGGCGTACGGCGGCGACCTCGTGTCCCTCCAGCGCGGACAGGGGCGGGTCGTACGTCTTCAGGACGCTGATCGCGACGGGCAGCACGCGGACGATCTCGTGGCCGACGAGGTGCTCGGCCAGGAAGTCCTTGAGCGCCTCGACCTCGGGGAGTTCCGGCATGAGTCCAGAGTGCCACGGGTGGTCAGTGCTGGTCGGGCACCGCGAACTCGCACCACACGGCCTTGCCGCCGCCGCGTGCCTCCACGCCCCACACGTCGGTGAGCAGTTCCACCAGCAGCAGCCCCCGTCCGGAGACGCCCGACTCGCCGGCCTCGCGGCGGCGTGGCAGGGCGCTGGAGGAGTCCTCGACCTCGACGCGCAGCCGGCGACCGGAGCCCGTGAGGACTCGCAGGGTGACGATGGCGGAGCCCTCGGTGTGCATCAGGGCGTTGGTGATCAGCTCGTCGGCGACCAGTTCGATCTCGTCGGCGCGGTCCCGGGCGCCCCAGACGCCGACCGCGGTGCGGATCATGTGCCGGGCCTCGGTCAGGGCCGCCGGGTCGCCGGGGGCCACGTGCCGCTGGAGCCGCTGGCCGGACTGCGGGCCGTCGGGCCCGCGCCGGCGCAGCAGGAGCAGCGCCACGTCGTCGTCACCGCTGCGCTCGGCGGCCACGTCGATGAGCCGGTCGGCGAGGTCACGTACGTCGTCGGGGCCGGTGGCGACGAGCGCGGTGAGGGTGCGCATGCCGTCGTCGAGGTCGGCGCCGGGCTGCTCCACCAGGCCGTCGGTGCACAGCAGCAGGGTGTCGCCGGGGTCGAGCTCCACGGTGCCCACCGGGTACTCGAGGCGGCCGAACTCGGCGGACAGGCCGAGCGGCAGACCGCCCTGGACGGTGACGCGGCGGCAGGACCCGTCGGGCCGGCGCACGAGCGGGTCGATGTGCCCGGCCCGGACCATCTGGAGCACGCCGGTCGACAGGTCGGCCTCGGCGTAGAGGCAGGTCGCGGAGCGGTCGGTGTCGAGTTCGTGCAGGAAGACGGAGGCGCGGGCCATCACGGTGGCCGGGGTGTGTCCCTCGGCGGCGTAGGCGCGCAGCACGATGCGCAGCTGGCCCATGACGGCGGCCGCGTGCGTGTCGTGGCCCTGGACGTCGCCGATGACGGCGCCGACCCGGCCGCCGGGCAGCGGGATGAGGTCGTACCAGTCGCCGCCGATGTCACGGCCGACGGAGCCGCCGATGGTGGCGGCGCGGTAGCGGACGGCGACGTCGGCACCGGGCACGCTCGGGATGGTCCGGGGCAGCATGGCCTGCTGGAGGCCCTGCGCGAGGTCCATCTCCTGCTCGTAGAACATGGCCCGCTGCAGGCTCTGCGCGATGCTGCTGCCGAGGGCGACGAGGATGTTGCGCTCCTCGGGTGTGAAGCCGTGCCGGTCGCTGTAGAGCAGGCCCATCGCGCCGATGGGCCTGGCCTGGACGATGAGCGGCAGATAGGCGGCCGAGGTGATGTTCAGGCCGGTGATGTGCGGCCACAGGATCGGGTAGCGCTCGGCGAACTCCTCCGGCGATTCGATGAAGCGGGGACCGAGGGTCCGCACGGCCTCGCTCATCGGGTAGGGCTCGTCGATCCGGGTGATGCGGGTGCCGGGCACGAAGCTGTCCGAGGGCCCCTCGGCGACCAGGCGGATGCGCCCGGCCTCGACCAGGCCCATGACCAGGCTGGTGGCGCCCAGGTGGACGAGGCCGTGGGTGTCCTTCAGGACGTCGATGACGTCCTGAACGGTGCGGGCGTGGGCGAGGGCGGCCGTGGTGAGTTCGACGACGCTGGTCTGCTCCTGGCGGGCCTCGTCCCGGGCGGCCTGGTCGAGGCGGGCCTCGCTCTCGCCGAGTTCCTGGGTGGCGTCCCGGACGATGCCGATGATGCGGCGGGGCCGTCCGGTGTCGTCGCGCCGGATGTAGCCCTGGGTGTGCGTCCAGCGCAGGGTGCCGTCGCGGCGGCGCATGCGGAAGTAGGCGCCGTAGTTCTCGCTGCCGTCCTTCAGGGCCTGGGAGACCGCGGTGTCCAGGCGCCGCGCCTCGCCGGGCGGGACCCGTTTGGCGAGCGTCTCGGGGTGGCCGTCGTACTCGTCGAGACGCACGTCGAAGACGTCGTGGGCCTGGGCGTCCATCTGCATCAGGCCGGTGTCCAGATCCCAGTCGAAACTGCCCATCCGGTTGAGCGCGAGGATCGGATCCGGGTGGGCGGGCCAGTCGTCCGGGAGTGACAGGGCGCTCCCTCCCCGATCAGCCATGGGCCCACCTTGCCAGTAATCATCCGATTCTTCGACCGTTGTGCCGAGCGTAGGGGCCTCCCGGCCGGAGCGTTCCTCAGTCGCCATCGGGGATCAGACCGGCTCCGTCGGGCAGGTCGGGGCTGTCCGGAACGGTGTCGGGGCCGACCTCGTCGGAGCCGGTGGGGGCTGCCGGAGCCGGTTCGTCCGGGGCCGGGGCGGCCTCTTCTGGAAGTGGGTCGATCGCGTCGGGCGGTGGTTCGAACGCGTCGCCCGGTGGTGAAACCGCCTCTGGCGGGCTGCTCTCGATCCGGGGAGCCGTACGGGCCGCGTCCGGGGCGCGGGGCGAGGGCGTGGGCGACACCGGGGGCCGCTGCGCCCAGAGCGGTGGCGGCAGGGCCCGGTCGTGGCGTACGTCGTGGCCGGTCGGCCGTTCGATCCAGGTGCGGGCGGCGAGGTCGATGATCGTGAAGTCGGTGATCACCTGCGGGGCCGGGGTCACGACGATCACCTCGCCGGGCCGGTAGCCGGGCCAGGGGCTGCCCTGGCCGCGCGGTGTGCCCCGCATCGCCAGCGGCGGACGCAGCGGGTTGCCGCAGGCGCAGCGGACGCGCGGCACGCCCCGGTCGTCGACCAGGACGGCGGTGCCCGCCTGGAGGACGGACTGGTAGCCGCTCGCCCGTCCCGCCCGGAAGCCGTGGTTGGTGACGCGGGTGTCGGCGCGCAGCACCAGCGGGGTCAGCCGGCGCACGTGGTCCGGGACGGCGGCCGGGGAGACGCCCGCGACCCGGGCGAAGGCGCGGATCCTGGCCCGGTCGCGGGTGAGGTGGCCGATCTGCCGCGCGATGTCGCAGCTGCCGGTCCGTTCGAAGCCGCCGTACAGGCCGGGTGTGCCACCGGAGAGCGAGCGCAGTGCGCCGAGGCCGGCGGAGATCCGGGACGGGCCGTCCGGGCCGGCTCTCCCCGGCGTTCGCGGGGCGGGGGACGGGGTAGCCGTCGTGGTGGCCGTGGAGTCGGTGAAGGGGTCCGGTCCCCTGGCCCCGGCCGGCTGGAGGAAGAGCTCTCCGCCGGCGTCCGCGTCGTCACCGTCGCCGTCGCCGTCGGTGCCGCAGCCCGAGAGGAGGAGCGCCGTCGAGAGCACACAGGCCATGACGAGGGTCCCGGTGTGTGTCCGCACCCAGTCCTCCTGCCTCGTTTCCGGCCATTCGTCCCTATTCTTTGCTTCACTCACTTGGGTTACGCAACCGGAGCGACGCCGTACGGAGCGTGACACTGGGGTCCGGCTCGGCATCGGGAGGAGCACACGGCCGTGGACTGGTTCACCGCATCCGACTACTGGCTGAGCCGGCTGGTCTTCCAGCGGGCGCTGGCCGCCGTGTATCTGGTCGCGTTCCTGACGGCAGCCGTGCAGTTCCGGGCGCTGATCGGGCAGCGCGGCATGCTGCCGGTGCCGGAGTTCGTCGAGCGGGTGCCGTTCAAGCGGGCGCCGAGCCTGTTCCAGCTGTACTACTCGGACCGCTTCTTCGCGCTCTGCGCCTGGGCGGGCTGCGCGGTGTCGGCGGCGCTGCTGGCCGGGCTCGACTCGCTGCTGCCGCTGTGGGGCGGCATGCTGCTGTGGCTGGTGCCGTGGGTGCTGTACCTGTCGATCGTGAACGTCGGGCAGACCTGGTACTCGTTCGGCTGGGAGTCGCTGCTGCTGGAGGTCGGTTTCCTCGCCGTGTTCCTCGGCAACGACGAGGTGGCGCCGCCGGTCGTCGTGCTGTTCCTGCTGCGGTGGATCCTGTTCCGGGTGGAGTTCGGCGCGGGGCTCATCAAGATGCGCGGCGACGAGTGCTGGCGGAAGCTGACGTGCCTGGACCACCATCACGAGACCCAGCCCATGCCGGGCCCGCTGAGCTGGTTCTTCCACCATCTGCCCAAGCCCGTGCACCGGGTCGAGGTGGCCGCGAACCATTTCACCCAGCTCGTGGTGCCGTTCCTGCTGTTCACCCCGCAGCCGGTCGCGACGGCCGCCGCCGCGCTGATGATCGTCACCCAGCTGTGGCTGGTGCTGTCGGGCAACTTCTCCTGGCTGAACTGGATCACGATCGTGCTGGCCCTGTCGGCCGTACGGTTTCCGGCCGATCCGCCGGCCGTGCCCGAGGCCCCGCTCTGGTACGAGGTCGTGGTGCTGGCGGTGGGGGCGCTGCTCGTGGGCCTCAGCTACCAGCCGGTCCGCAACATGCTCTCCCGCCGCCAGGTGATGAACCGCTCCTTCGACCCGGTCCATCTGGTCAACACCTACGGCGCGTTCGGCAGTGTGAGCCGGGTCCGCTACGAGGTGGTGGTCGAGGGCACCGCGGACGAGGTACCGCGCCCGGACTCGGACTGGCGGGAGTACGAGTTCAAGGGCAAGCCGGGCGATCCTCGGCGCTGGCCGCGCCAGTTCGCTCCGTACCATCTGCGGCTGGACTGGATGATGTGGTTCGCGGCGCTCTCCCCCGCCTACGCCGGCTCCTGGTTCGGCACCATGGTGGAGCGGCTGCTGGAGAACGACCGGGCCACGCTGAGGCTGCTGCGCCGCTCGCCGTTCCCGCCCGACGAACCCCCGCGGTACGTGCGCGCCCGACTGTTCCGCTACCGCTACACGACTTGGCGCGAGCTGCGGGAGACGGGCGCGTGCTGGGAGCGGACGTATGTACGGGAGTACCTGCCGCCGACACGGCTGGCGGAGACGGCTCAGAGGGCGTAGACGCGGGTGGCGGTGGTCGCGAGGATCTGCTCGTGATCTTCCTCTGAGGTCAGACGGCGTACGAGGTCGAGGGTGCCGCCGTACGAGGTGGCGAGCGTGCACACCGGCCAGTCCGAGCCGTACATCAGACGCTCCGGGCCGAAGGCCTCCAGGGCCACGTCGGCATACGGGCGCAGGTCCTCGACCGTCCAGGAGGCGAGGTCGGCCTCGGTGACCAGGCCGGACAGCTTGGCGACCGTGTTGGGCCGGGCGGCGAGGGCGCGCAGGCCGGATGCCCAGGGTTCGAGGCCGCCGGAGGCGATGGGCGGTTTGCCCAGGTGGTCGAGGACGAAGGTGAGGCCGGGCAGGTCGGCGGCGGCCCGTGCGCAGGCCGGGAGCTGGTGGGGCAGCACCACGAGGTCGTATACCAGTCCGGCGTCGGCGACGGCGGCCAGTCCCCGGCGTACGTCCGGGCGCAGGAGCCATTCCGGGTCGGGTTCGCCCTGGACCTGGTGGCGGATGCCCTTGAGGTGGCGGCCGCCGGGGAGTTCCCGCAGCCGGGACAGTTCCTCCGCGACGTCGGGGCGGGTGAGGTCGGTCCAGCCGACGACGCCCGCGATCAGGTCGTGCTGCTCGGCCAGGGCCAGGAACTCCGGGGTCTCCTCCGGCACGGTGATCGTCTGGACGAGGACCGTGCGCTCCACTCCGGCCGCTCTCGCCTCGGGTTCGAGGTCCTTCATGGTGAAGTCGCGGCGCAGGGGCGCGAGTTCGGGGCCAGCGATCCAGTCCTGGTCCCGTACGGACAGGTCCCACACATGGTGGTGGGCGTCGACGACGGTCATGACGGCAGCTCCCAGACGACCGGCAGGCCGGCGTCGGCGCCCTCGCCGGAGTAGTCGTGCACGACGTCCAGCAGCTCGGCCATGCGGGCCTGCCAGGCGACGTTGACCGGGAGCTTCTCCAGTCCGGCGAGGAGACGGGCGTAGTCCTCGCACTCCAGGACGTGGAACAAGTCGGTGCCGCTGCGCCAGATCGTCCAGGAGGTGGCGCCTGCGGCCCGGATGGCGTCGGTGAGTTCCTCCGGGACCTCGCGGTGGGCTGCCTCGTACTCCGCGACGCGGTCGGCGCGGACCTTGGTGTGCAGGGCGACTCTCATTTCGGCTCCTCGGACGACGCCTCGGACGGCTCCTCGGTGGGCACGGGGGCGTCGGCGGGCAGCAGCCCCTCGGCGCGCAGGTCCTGCCAGAACCCGGCGGGCACGCGCGCGGCGAACTGGTGGGCGCAGTCGCGGACCTCGTGCGCCGAGCGGGCCCCGACGAGGACGCTGGCGACGGCCGGGTGCGCGGCGCAGAAAGCCAGGGCGGCGGCGCGCAGCGTGGTGCCGTGGCGGTCGGCGACGGACTTCAGCCGCAGGGCACGCTCGACCAGCTCGGAGGGGGCGACGGTGTAGTTGTACGTCGCTCCCGGCCGCGGGTTCGCCAACAGGCCGGAGTTGAAGGCGCCGCCGATGACGACGGACGTGCCGCGTTCGTGGGCGGCGGGCAGCAGGTGGGTGAGGGCGCTCTGGTCGAGCAGGGTGTAGCGGCCGGCGCAGAGCACCACGTCGATGTCGGTGTCGCGGACGAAGCGGGTGAGCATCTCCGCCTGGTTCATTCCGGCACCGATCGCGCCGACCACGCCCTCGCCGCGGAGCTTCTCCAGGGCCGGATAGCCCTCCCGGAAGGCCTCCTCGGCGTGCTCGTCGGGGTCGTGGAGGTAGACGACGTCGACGCTGTCGAGGCCGAGCCGTTCCAGGCTGGCCTCCAGGGTGCGTCGTACACCGTCGGCGCTGAAGTCCCACACGCGGCGGTGGGTGGCGGGCACGGCGAACCCGTGGGCCAGGTCGTCGCCGGTGCCGTCCGAGGGTTCCAGGCGGCGGCCCACCTTGGTGGAGATCGTGTACTGGCCTCGGGGGCGGTCCCGCAGGGCGGCGCCGAGGCGGCGTTCGGAGAGGCCGAGGCCGTAGTGCGGGGCGGTGTCGAAGTAGCGGATGCCCCGCTGCCAGGCGGCCTCTACGGCGTCGTGCGCCTGTGCCTCGCCGACTTCGGAGTAGAGGTTGGCGATCGCGGCGGCGCCGAAGGACAGGGCGCTGACCCGGACGCCGCTGCCGCCGAGCCGGTTCACCGGGCCACCGGGCGCAGCCGCAGGCCCTGCATGCCGCCGTCGACGGCGAGGGCGGTGCCCGTGGTGGCGCCGGAGAGGGGACCGGCCAGGTAGGCGACGGCGCCCGCGACCTCGGCCGCGGAGACCAGGCGGCCGGTGGGCTGGCGGGCCTCCAGGGCGGCGCGTTCGGCGGCGGGTTCGGGCGCGGCGTCGAGGAGGCGGCCGACCCAGGGCGTGTCGACCGTGCCCGGGTTGACGCAGTTGACGCGGATGCCCTCGCGGACGTGGTCGGCGGCCATGGCGAGGGTGAGGGAGTACACGGCGCCCTTGGTGGCGCTGTACAGGGCGCGCTGCGGCAGGCCCGCGGTGGCGGCGATGGAGCAGGTGTTGACGATCGCGGCGTGCGCGGAGGCGCGCAGTTGGGGCAGGCAGGCGCGGGTGGTGCGGACCATGCCGACGACGTTGACGTCGTAGACGCGGTGCCATTCGTCGTCGGGGTTGTCCTCGACGGTGCCCTGGGCGCCGATGCCCGCGTTGTTGACCAGGACGTCCAGTCCGCCGAGGTCGGCGACCGCGGCCGCCACCGCCTCGCGCACGGACGCGTCGTCGGTGACGTCCGCGCGGTAGGCGAGCAGCGGCTTGTCGACCGGCGACGGGTCCAGGTCGAGGACGGCGACCCGGGCGCCGCGCTCGGCCAGGAGGTCGGCGGTGGCCCGGCCGATGCCGGAGGCGCCGCCCGTCACCAGGGCTGTGATGCCCTCGAAGTCGCTCATACGGCCTGACCCTTCTTCCGCTCGTCGAGGTCGGCGGCCCAGAACTCGCCGCCCGGGTAGGTGAATCGCGCCAGTGACTCGGGCCGCATGGCGGCCGAGAAGCCCGGTGCGGTGGGTGCCGTGTAGTGAGCCTGGCGGATCACCACCGGGTCGAGGAAGTGGTCGTGCAGATGGTCGACGTATTCGATGACGCGGCCCTCGGTGGTGCCGGACAGGGCCACGTAGTCGAACATGGACAGGTGCTGGACCAGTTCGCACAGGCCGACGCCGCCCGCGTGCGGGCAGACCGGCACGCCGAACTTGGCCGCGAGCAGCAGGATCGCGAGGTTCTCGGGGACGCCGCCGACGCGGGCCGCGTCGATCTGGACGACGTCTAGCGCACCGGCCTGGAGGAGCTGCTTGAAGACGATCCGGTTGTGCACGTGCTCGCCGGTGGCGACCTTCACGGGGGCGACGGCCCGGCGGACGGCCGCGTGGCCGAGGATGTCGTCGGGGCTGGTGGGCTCCTCGATCCAGTACGGGTCGAACTCGGCGAGGGCCTTGGTCCAGCGGATCGCCTCGTCGACGTCCCAGCGCTGGTTGGCGTCGACGGCCATCCGGATGTCCGGGCCGATGACGGAACGGGCGACGCGGCAGCGCCGGATGTCGTCCTCGAGGTCGGCGCCGACCTTCAGTTTGATCTGCCGGAAGCCGTCGGCGACGGCCCGGGCCGCGAGCCGGGTGAGCTTCTCGTCGTCGTAGCCGAGCCAGCCGGGTGAGGTGGTGTAGGCGGGGTAGCCGCGCTCCAGCAGCCGGGCCGTGCGCTCCTCGGCGCCCTGCCGGCCCCGGCTCAGCAGGGTCAGGGCCTCCTCGGGGGTGAGGGCGTCGGTGAGGTAGCGGAAGTCGATCTGGCGCACCAGCCACGCGGGCTCGGCCTCGGCGAGCAGCCGCCACAGCGGCAGTCCGGCGCGCTTGGCGGCCAGGTCCCACACGGCGTTGACGACCGCGCCGATCGCCATGTGCATCACGCCCTTCTCGGGCCCGAGCCAGCGCAGCTGGCTGTCGCCGATCAGGTCGCGGTTCAGGGTGGACGGGTCGGCGCACAGCTCGTCGGCCGAGCGGCCGATCAGGTGCCCGCGCAGCGCGTCGATCGCGGCGACCTGCACCTCGTTGCCCCGCCCGATGGTAAAGGCGAACCCGTGCCCTTCGTGCCCGTCGGCCGCGTCCGTGCGCAGGACGACGTAGGCCGCCGAGTAGTCGGGGTCCGGGTTCATCGCGTCGGAGCCGTCGAGCTCGCGCGAGGTGGGGAAGCGGATGTCGTGGGTGTCGACCGCGATGATGCGGGCGGGCGTCGGGGACACGGAGGGCCTTTCGGTTGCAGGGGGCGGGGGCGTCAGTCCTGGGCCCGGCCGGTGGTGACCCGGGCGATCATGAGGGCGACCAGGATGATCCCGCCGTAGATGGCCTGGATCCAGAACGACGGCACCTGCGCGAGGGTGAGCAGGTTCTGCACGACACCCAGAAGGAGTACGCCGGTCAGGGCGCCGAACATGGTGCCCTTGCCGCCGTCGAGGGCGATGCCGCCGATCACCGCGGCCGCGAACACCGTGAAGATCATGTTCTGGCCCTGGTTGGCGCTGATCGCGCCGACGTATCCGGTCTGCATGATGCCGCCGACCGCGGCGAGGACGCCCGCGACGACGAACACGCCGAGCATGACGCGCTCCACCCGGATGCCCGCGGCCCGGGCGGCGTCCGCGTTGCCGCCGATGGCGTACAGGGCGCGCCCGACCCGGTGGTACTTCAGCACAAGACCGGCGGCCGCGAAGGCGCCCGCGGCGAGCCACACGGACAGCGGGACGCCGAGGAAGGTGGTGGTCGCCAGCGAGTAGAAGCTGTCGGGCATTCCGAACAGCGTCTTGCCCTTGGTCGCGCCGACCAGCAGTCCGCGCAGCACGATCAGCATCGCCAGCGTCACGATGAACGCGTTGAGCTTGAACTTCACGACCAGGATGCCGTTGAAGGCGCCGACGGCCGCGCCCGCGACGAGGATCGCCAACAGGGCCAGGGCGGCGGGGAGTTCGGTGCCCCAGCCGGACTGGGCCGCGGGCAGCACGAGCAGCGCGCCCACGGCGGGCGCGATACCGACGACCGACTCCAGGGACAGGTCGAACTTGCCGGTGATCAGGACGAGCGACTCGGCGAGCACGACCATCGCGAGGGCGGCGGAGGCACCGAGGATCGAGACGATGTTGCGCTCGGTGAGGAACGAGTCGTTGACGACGGTGCCGAGCACCAGGAGCAGCAACAGGGCGGGGACGAGGGCGAGTTCGCGGGCCCGGCGGAGCAGGACTGCCTTGGCGGCGCGCGGGTCGGTGGCTCGCGCGGGCGCGAGCGGCGGGGCCGCCTTGGTGTCAGCCATGGTCCACTCCTTCGATGGAGGCGATGAGCTCGTGGTCGCGCCAGCCCGCCGGGTGCTCGGCGACGACACGGCCGTGGAAGAGGACGAGGACCCGGTCGCAGCGCCTGAGGTCGTCGAGTTCGTCTGAGACGACGAGTACGGCGGTGCCGTCCTCGCGGGCGGTGTCGACACGGGCGAGCAGGGACTCCTTGGACTTCACGTCGACGCCCGCGGTCGGGTTGACGAGGACCAGGAGCCGCGGGTCGGAGGCGAGGGCCCGGGCCATGACGACCTTCTGCGCGTTGCCGCCGGACAGGTCCGAGACGGGCTGTTCGGGGCCTGCCGCGTGGATGTCGAGGCGTTCGATCAGCGCGGTGGAGACATCGCGTCTGCGTTCGGTGCCGACGAAGCCGAAGCGGCCGAGCCGGTCCAGGACGCTGAGGGTGGTGTTGTCGCCGATGGACATGCCGAAGACCAGACCCTGCTCGTGCCGGTCGCGGGGCACGAAGCCGACGCCGGCCTCCAGAGCCTTGCGGACATCGCCGAACGGCAGCGGCTGTCCGTCCAGCCGGACCGTGCCGCTCGTGGGGGTGTGCAGGCCCGTGAACGACTCGGCGAGCTCGATCTTGCCGCTGGCGCTCGATCCGGCGAGTCCGACGACCTCGCCGCGCCGGATGGTGAGGTCGATGTTCTCGTACGCGGTCGAGGTGAGGCCGCTGACGTCGAGCAGGACGGGACCACTGGCCCCGAGGGTCCGTTGCCGCTCGGCCTGGTCGGCGATCGTCTCCCCCGCCATCGCCTCCACCAGGGCCTGGCGGGGAAGCTCGGAGACCGGCGCCGTGGTGATCCAGCGGGCGTCGCGCAGGACCGTGACGGTCTGGCAGACCTCGTACACCTCCTGGAGGTGGTGCGAGATGAACAGGAAGGTGACGCCCGAGTCCTGCAAGGCGCGCATGCGTGTGAACAGCCGCTCGATCTCCCGGTTGTCGAGCTGGGCGGTGGGTTCGTCGAGGATGATGAAGCGGGCGCCGAAGCTCAGCGCCCGGGCGATCTCCACCATCTGCCGGTCCTCGACCTTGAGGTCGGCGGTGCGGGCCTCCGGGTCGACGCGCACGTCCCAGGTGTCGAGGAGCCGGGCCGCCTCGGACTTCAGACGGCGCCAGCTGATGAACCCGCGCCGGAGCGGCTGCCGGTTGATGAACAGGTTCTCGGCGACGGTCAGTTCGGGGACGACCGTCGGGTGCTGGTAGACGCAGGCGACTTTGCGGCGCCAGGCGTCCCGGTCGGTGAGCGGGGGCGCGGGGTCGCCGTCGAAGCGGACGGTGCCCTCGTCGGCTGCTTCCAGGCCGGTGAGGATCCTGACCAGGGTCGACTTGCCGGCGCCGTTGCGTCCGACGAGGGCGTGGGACTCACCCGGCAGGACGGAGAGCCGGCCGTCGGCGAGGGCGGTGGTGGGGCCGTACCGTTTGACGATGCCCCGCGCTTCAACCAGTGGGCTGCTCATTCGACCGTGTTGCCCCAGAGCTTGGGGTCGTCGACGTTGTCCTTCGTCACCAGCGGCGCGGGCAGCTGGTCCTCCAGGATGCCGCTGGGCAGTTTCACGATCGTCGAGTCGTGGTCGGTGGGGCCGGGCTTGAACTTCTTCCCCTGCATGGCCGCCTTGATGTAGTACATGCCGTACTTGGCGTAGGCGTCGGCGGGCTGGGAGACGGTCGCGTCGATCTCGCCCTTGCGGATCGCGTCGAACTCCTGCGGGATGCCGTCGTTGGAGACGATGGCGATGTGGCCCGGCTGCCCGGCCTTCTTCAGCATTCCCTTGGACTTGAGGGTCTGGAGGGTGGGCGCGAGATAGACGCCGCCCGCCTGCATGTAGATGCCCTTGATGTCTGGGTTGGCGTTGAGGAGGGTGTCGAGTTTGGAGGCCGCCGCGTCGGACTCCCACTTGGCGGGGATCTCCAGGACCTTGAGCTTCGGGAAGTTCTTCTTCACGCAGGCGCGGAACGCCTCGGAGCGGTCGCGGCCGTTGACCGAGGCGAGGTCGCCCATGATCTGCACGACTTTGCCGGAGGGGATGTGCTCGCCGAGGTACTGGCAGGCCTTCTCGCCGTACGCCACGTTGTTCGCGCGGACCACCATCGCGACCTTGCCCTTGTCGGGTGCCACGTCCACGGCGACGACCGGTACGCCCTTGCGCTCGGCCTGGTCGAGGCCGGCCTCGATGGCGGCGCTGTCCAGCGGGGCGACGACCAGGCCCTCGACGCCCTGGTTGAGCTGGTTGTTGATGTCGGTGATCTGCTGCGAGGGGTCGCTGTTGGAGTTGACGGTCTTCATCGCGTCCACGCCCTCGGACTTCGCCATCCTGGGCACGTAGTCGTTGTACGACTGCCAGAACGGCGAGGTCAGCAGGGGCAGGACGACCCCGACCTTGCCGCTGCCGTCACCGCCGCCGGCACCGGATGCGCCGGTGTCCTTGGTACTGCCGCACGCGGCGAGCACCAGGGAGGCACCGGCGGCCAGCGCCACCGCGCCGACGGTCCGGGACCTGTTCCGCTTCCGCACTGTGGTTCCGGGCATCTGAGGGGGCTCCCATCGACCGGGGTTCGAGCAGATGCCCGCATACTTATCAGACCACTCCCCCGCCAGAACACCCTGCGGAGGCACATTTTCGCGCTCCAGGCTCATAGTGGTCCGACCACCTCGCTGGTTAGACTGCGCCGGAGCCTGTGATCGGAGGAACGGCGTGGACGACGAGACGGCCCCGCAGAAGGGCACCGTGACGCAGCGCGCCATCGAGCGGATCAAGGCGATGATCGGCGAGGGCCGGCTGGAGCCGGGCCAGCGGCTGCCGACCGAGCGTGATCTGGCCGCGCAGCTCGGCATCTCCCGCAGCTCGATGCGGGAGGCGATCCGCGCGCTCACGGTGCTGGGCGTGCTGGAGGCCCGGCACGGGTCGGGCATCTACGTCACCCAGCTGGAGGCCGGCGACCTGCTGGAGACCTTCGGCGTCGTGGCGGACCTGTCGCGCGGCCCGCGTCTGGTGGAGCTGCTGGAGATCCGGCGGATCCTGGAGTCGACGGCGACCGCTCTGGCCGCCGCCCGGATCACCGACGAGGGGCTGGCCGAGGTCGAGAAGCACCTGGCGGCGATGAACGCCACGGACGATCCGGAGGAGATCCTCGCCCACGACCTGGCCTTCCACCGGGAGATCGCGGCGGCGGCCGGCAACGAGACCATGGCCGCGATCCTGGAGGGCCTGTCCTCACGGACGTTCCGGGCCCGGGTCTGGCGCGGCTACCAGGAGGAGGGCGCCTTCGAACGCACCCGCCGTGAACACGCCGCGATCCACCGCGCCCTGGCCGCCCACGACCCGGAGGCGGCCCGCGCGGCGGCGGCCGCGCACGTGGGCGAGGTGGAGGAGTGGCTGCGGGCGCAGCTCGGGCCCCAGGACAGTCCCAGGGCCCGGCGCTCCGCCGCTACTTGAACTGACCGGCCTGATAGTCGCCCGCCGGCTGCTCCAGCATAACGTTCAACCGGTTCGCGGTGTTCATGAAGCCGATCAGGGTCACGAGGGCGGCGAGCTGCTCCTCGTCATAGTGCTTGGCGGCCCGCTCCCAGACCTCTTCCGGGACACCGCCGGCCCCGTCCGCGATGCGGGTCCCCTGCTCCGCGAGTTCCAGCGCGGCGCGCTCGGCCTCGGTGAAGACCGTGGCCTCCCGCCACGCCGCGACCAGATGGAGACGTACGGAGCTCTCGCCTGCGGCGGTGGCCTCCTTGGTGTGCATGTCGATGCAGACCGCGCATCCGTTGATCTGGCTCACACGGAGCGAGACCAGCTCCCGGGTGGCGGCCGGCAACGGAGACTCCACGACCAGCCGCCCCAGGGCGGTGAACTGCTTGATGACCTTGCTCGCACTCGGGATGGCGAAGACGTCCAGTCGCGCGCTCATGGTGAGCTCCTCTGTCGTTGTCGTTTCGCGTTCACCCCTATGAGTCAGCGGCTCACCGCGATGTGACATCGGCAGTAGTGACCTGCGTCACCGACTATCCGCGACGTGATGGCCGTCGCCGGTGCCGCCGCGGCGGCCGAACTCGGATTCTCCGTACCGGCGGACGTCTCGGTCGTCTCCTGGGAGGACTCGGCCCTGTGCCGCATGGCCAAGCCATGGCTCTCCGCCCTGTCCCTACGTTGATCGAGCGCGGGAGCGCGGGGGTGGCGCACGTGACGCGCCCATGGCGTCGCCGTCCGGTGCCGTCGCTCGCGCGCCGCCCCGTCGCCCGCTTCAGAGGCGCAGCCCCTGGAGCCCTTCGTACGCCGCCGTCACGATCTCCATCCCCCGCGTGTCCTCGGCGGGTTCGCGCATCTGGCTGGTCACGTAGGCCACGACCATCCGGCTGTCGGGCTCCAGCATCATGAGGGAGCCGCCCCAGCCGCCCCAGCCGTACGCGGTGCCGAAGAGTCCGTAGCCCAGTCCCCAGCGCATCGGCATGCCGAGGACGCGGTCGTCGCCGTCGAACTGTTCCTCCCAGGCCCTGTCGCAGCCGGCCCGGGACAGCAGCCGTACGCCGCCCACCTCTCCCCCGCAGGCCAGGACCGACTGCACCAGGGCCACCGAGCGGGCGTTGCCATAGCCGCTCGCCGCCGGGATCTGTGCGCGGCGCCAGGCCGTGCTGTTGCCGTCGCGGACGCGGACGCCGTTGCCCGCCTCGGAGCCGGTCGGGTTGCCCGGTGCGCTCGCCGCGTAGTCCTCGTCCCGGCCCGGTGGCGGAATCGCGGGGCCGACCCGGTGGTCGTGCTCGGGCGGCAGACCGATGTGGAAGTCGGCGCCCAGCGGGCCCGTCACCTCCGCGGCGAGGAAGTCCCCCACGCTGCGGCCGGTGACCCGGCGCACCACCTCGCCGACCAGGAAACCCTGGGTGAGGGAGTGGTACCCGGCGGCGGTGCCCGGCTCCCAGCGGGGAACCCGCGCGGCGAGCCGGGACGTGGCGGCCTGCCAGTCGTAGAGCTCGTCTACCGGTCCGTCCCAGTCGGGCAGGCCGGCCGTGTGCGAGAGCAGGTGCCTCACGAGCACCTTCTCCTTGCCCTGCGCCGCGAACTCCGGCCAGTAGCGGGCGACCGGCGCGTCCGGGTCCAGTTCGCCCCGGTCGATCAGGACCAGGGCGCACAGGGCCGTCATCGTCTTGGTCACGGACCACACGTTGACGATCGTGTCGTGCTCCCACGGGACGGTGCGGTCTGCGTCCGCGAAGCCGCCCCACACGTCCACGACGGGCTCGCCGTCCACGAAGACCGCGACGGAGCCGCCGGCGTCCCCCGCGTCCAGCATGTCGGCCAGCGCGTTCGGCACGGCGATGAACAGACGGTCGTAGGTGCCCTGGATGTCGGCCATACGCCCCATCCAGCCCGTACGGCCCCGCCCCGGTCAACCGAATTAGACCCGTGAGCGGTACAGCCCGAACTCCGCGAGCCGGGCCGCCGCGCGCGAGCCGGTCACCCGCAGCCGCCACCGCCTGGCCCGCACTGCGCCTGGCAGCAGCAGAATCCGGCTCGCTCCGACGACCCCCGCCCGGGCCACCTCCCTCCAGCCGCCGTCGCGATACGCCTCCACCACGAAGCTCTCCACCTGCTGGCCGTACCTGATGTCCTCCGCCAGCCGGACCCGGTCCACCTCCCGCTCCCGGCCGAGGTCGACGGTGACCCGGCCCGGCGAAGTGCTGGTCCGGGCACCGTGCGCCAGGTCCTCGGGCAGTTCGCGGTCGATCCGCTCGCGGAACTCCCGCAGGCGTGTGACGTCGACGGCGGGCAGCAACCCCTCGGTGTCCGGCGGGATGTTGAGGAGCAGTACCGAGTTCCGGCCGACGGACCGGAAGTAGATGTCCGTCAACTGCTCGACGCTCTTGGGCCGCTGGTCGGCGTGGTAGAACCAGCCGTCCCGGATCGACACGTCGCACTCGGCGGGCCACCACTGGAGGTAGTCGGCGACGGGCCGGGCCGTGACCAGGGCGTCCCGGCTGCCCATGTCGGGGGCGTCGTAGGAGAGGGCGTAGTCGGTCCGTCCGTAGTCCTTCTCCTGGACGGGGACGACGCTCCACTCGTCCTCCCGGGCCAGCCCGCCCTCGTTGCCGACCCAGCGGACGTCCGGCCCGGTCACGGCGACGACGGCGTCCGGGGCGAGGGACCGCACGAGGGCGTACCAGCTGTCCCAGTCGTACTTCTCGACCTTGTCCGGCGGGATGTGCCCCTGGGCCCCGTCGAACCACACCTCGTCGACCGGGCCGTACTCGGTGAGCACCTCGTAGAGCTGGTTGAGCATATGGGCGCCGTAGTCGGTGGCGGGGAGCGTGTACGAGCGGGGCGGGGTGCGGTCGTCGCCGTCGACGAGGGTGGGAATCGTGCGGTCGGCGCGGGCGCTGCCGTTGGCGTACACGCCGTGCAGATACTGGTTCTCGTCGGCGGGCGAGATGTAGACGCCGACCTTGATGCCGTGCCGCCGCATGGAGTCGGCGAAGTCGCGCAGGACGTCGCCCCGGCCGTCGCGCCAGCTGCTCGACGCCACCGTGTGGCCGGTGTAGCGGGAGGGGTGGAGGACGAAGCCGTCGTGGTGCTTGACGGTGAGGATGGCGAGCTTGAAGCCGCCGTCGCGCAGGGCGCGGGCCCACTGGTCGGTGTCGAGGCCGGCCGGCTGGAAGACGTCGGGGTCCTCGTCGCCGGTGCCCCATTCCAGGCCGGTGAAGGTGTTCACGCCGAAGTGCAGGAAGGCGGTGCGCTCCAGGCGCTGCCAGGCGATCTGCCCTGCGGTGGGGCGTACTTGGGAGGCCTTGCGGACCAGGTCCTCCGGGCTGTCGTCGGGGCCGACGGGGATACGGCTGCGACGGGGGTCCGGCGGGGCCGCGAGTGCGGGTGCCGTCATGCCGGCGGTCGCGGCGAGGACGGCGGCTGATGCGACGAACACGCGTCGGGACACGGCCATGGCGACGACTCCTCAGGTCAGCTGCCAGACGGCGGGGGTGCGCTGGTCGGGCGGGTACTGCGCGATCCGGCCGTCGTCCGTCACGCTCACCGTCATCCGGGTGATGGCGTTGACGAGCCGGTAGCCGCCTTCGCCGGCCGGCTCCAGCGCCCAGCGCTGGATGGTGCCGGCGGGGTCGCAGGTCTGCGGCGTCACCTCGACGCCCGGCTGAAGGGGCACGTTGAGCGTGAGCTTCCCGCCCCGCACCTCCAGACAGCCGTCCTGGGTTCGCAGGGTGGCGTAGCCGTCGGCCGTGCGCCGGACGGCGGCGGTGAACGACCTGCCGGACGCCCGGAACGTGTACGTCCCGTCCGCGACCGGCACCCGGGTCAGGTCACGGAATCCGGGCGCGTGGCCCACGGCCGTACCGCGTGCGGTGAACCCGTCGTAGGTGGCGTCGGGATGCGGGTCGCCCCAGGTGGCCTGGGCGATGTGCCGCAGGGCGGGCCACAGGGCGACGGCCACCTCGTTCTCGGTCTCCCCGCGGCCGTTGTCGGGCCAGAGGCTGATCTTCGCGCCGGTGACACCTTCGCTGGAGGTCAGTTTCTCGCCCTCGAAGCCGCGCGGGTCCCAGCTCTGGTCGTAGAGCGCCTCGGTGTCGGTGTGGAAGCCGCCGCGGACGAGGTAGAGCGCGTACGCCGCGTTCATCAAGGGGTACCCCTCGGCGATGAGCC
The DNA here is from genome assembly GCF_053643595.1 of Streptomyces sp. NPDC055506. NCBI lineage: Bacteria > Bacillati > Actinomycetota > Actinomycetes > Kitasatosporales > Streptomycetaceae > Streptomyces > Streptomyces sp. NPDC055506. Next base: position 26,376 of record NZ_JBSHKH010000085.1, read on the forward strand.
GGCTGGGCTTGACCGCCACGTTCAGCCAGTGCTCGACCGTCGTACCGGCCGCGACCGGCACGGTGTTGGCACCGGTGAGCCCGTCGTTCCAGATGCGCAGTCGCTTGCCCTCGGCGGCCGCGTAGGCGTGGACGCGGTTGACGAAGTCGACGAACGCGTCCTGGGGTGTGGCGTCCGGGCCGTATCTTTCCCGCGCGTACTTGAGGACCTGCGGGTACTTGGCGAAGTCGGAGCCGAGCATGTACTCGTCGGCGCCCATGTGCCAGTCCCGCCCGGGGAAGACCTCGGCGTACTCGTCCATCAGGCTCGTGTAGTAGGCGAAGGCCTCGGGCCGGGTGATGTCCAGCCGGGAGGGCTGCTTGTTTCCGTCCGTGTCGGTGAGCTGGAGGTCGGGGCGGTTCTCTATCCACGGGTCCATGTGACCCGGGGAGTTGATCTCGGGAATGATCTCGACGTGGTACTTCTCGCCGAGCGCGACCAGCCGGCGGATCTCGTCCTTGGTGTAGTAGCCCCAGGTGTTGGCCTCGGGGTGAGCGTCGCTCTTCACCTTCAGTTCGAGGAGCAGCTGGTTGAGCTTGTGGTACGCCATCTCGCGCACCAGGTTCTCCAGCCAGGGCAGCGAGACGTGGACGTAGCAGGCGCAGACGCCGACGCCCCGTTCCTTGTAGCGCGGCACGTCGACGGTGCGTCCGGCGGGGACGCGGTCGCCCTGGGCGAGGAGCTGGAGGAGGGTCCGGGTGCCGTAGAAGGCGCCGGTCTCGGTCGCGCCGGTCACCGACAGCCTCCGGCCCACGTGGAGTTCGTAGCCCTCCGGGCCGAGCGAGGATCTGCCGGGCTGGATGTCGATAACGATGTCACCGGCCCGGGCTCCGCCCCCTACGACGGGGACCGTGCCGTGACCGGCCGCCCGGAGGTCGGCGGCGAGGGTGCCGGCGACCCGGCGCTCGGCCCCGGTGACGGCCACCAGCCGGGTGCCCCGGCCGTAGGCGTAACTCCCGGCTTCCGGGGACCAGTCGGTGAGTGCGGGCACGGTGACCGGTGTCCGCTGCTCCTCGCGCGCAACAGCGGGTGTACCCGGTGCCGCCGTGAAGAGCAGCGCCAGTGCCGCCAGGACTCCGGGCCACCACGTTCGCCGTCTTCCGCGCTCAGTCATACGGCTCCCCATTCATCGGACGTCTGATCATTGAGCTGGCGTCGACGACTGTCAATGGGGCATGCAGGCACGAAAGTTGACCCATTGATCGGATGTCCGGGGGCGCACGGGGCGTACTGCGGAGCGCTATCCGGCCGGTGACCTCGACGTGCGCCCCCTGCCGGTGCACAGTTCTCCCTACGTACTCGCCAGTAAGCCCGTGCCTCTCCCCTCCGAGGAGTTCCCCGTGACCAGTTGGGCCGGCCGCACCGCCGCCGAGATATCCGCCGCCGTCCGCGAGAAGCGGGTCACCCCGCGCGAGGTGGTCGCCGAGCACCTCGACCGGATCGGGCGGCTCGACGGCCGGGTCGGGGCCTTTCGCACGGTGCGTGCCGAGGCTGCACTGGCCGAGGCCGAGGAGGTGGCCGCGCGCGGCGACTTCGCCGATCTGCCCCTGGCCGGGGTGCCCGTGGCGGTCAAGGACAACCTCACCGTGCGTGGCGAGTCCCGGCGCGTCGGTTCGGCCGCCACACCCGGCACACCGGCGGCCGAGGACCATGGGACGGTGGCCCGGCTGCGGGCGGCGGGCGCGGTGGTGGTGGGGCTGACGAACGTCCCGGAACTGTGTGTCTTCGGCACGACGGACGGCGTGCTGGGCATCTCCCGCAACCCTTGGGACCCGACGCGCTCGGCGGGCGGTTCGTCGGGCGGCAGCGCCGCCGCGGTCGCCGCCGGGATGGTGCCGATCGCCCTCGGCAACGACGGCATGGGCTCGCTGCGCATACCGGCCGCCAACTGCGGCCTCGTCACCATCAAGCCGGGCCACGGGGTGGTCCCGACCGGCGTCGGGGACAGCGACTGGTTCGGCATGTCGGAGAACGGGCCCCTCGCCACGACGGTCGAGGACGCCCGACTCATGTTGTCGGTCCTCGCGGGCACCGAGCCCGAGCCCCGGTCCGAGCCGAGCGGCCTCCGGATCGCCCTGTCGCTGCGCAGCCCCCTGGCCGGGGTCACGATCAGCCGGCCGTACACGGCCGCCGCGCGGGAGGCGGCCGAGGTGCTGATGAAGGCGGGCCATCAGGTCCGGCGCGCCGACCCGCCCTACCCGATGTCGCTCCCTCTGACCTCGCTGATCCACTGGACGGCGGGCACGGCAGCGGACGCGCGGCACCTCGACCGAGGTCTGCTCACACGCCGCACCCGGGTCCACTCCGCACTCGGCCGGCCCTTCGTGGCCACGGCACGCGCCGGGGCGAGCCGGGAACAACTGCGCCGGCGGCTGGAGCCCTTCTTCGCCGAGTACGACGTGCTGCTCACCCCCGCGCTCGCCCGCCGCTCCCCGAAGGCCGCGCCCTGGCACGAGCGGGGCTGGCTGCGCAATGTGCTGGCGAACACGAACTACTCGCCGCTGACGCCCGCGTGGAACCTGACTGGCTGGCCCGCCATGTCCGTCCCCTGCGGAACCCTCCCCTCCGGCACCCCCTGTGCCGTGCAGCTGGTGGGACGCCCGGGTACGGAGTCCCGACTCCTGTCCCTGGCCGAGCAGTTGGAGGCGAGAATCCCGTGGCAGCGTACGGCGCCGGTGAACTAGAGTCGGCCGGGTGACTGCCGGGTCGGCCGTAGGCCATGCACGAGTGAGGCGCCCGGCCTCGACGTGAGCGCGGCGGGGGTGACCCCGCCCGGGCCCGTCCGAGAGCCGGAGAGGGCACGCGCCCCGCCTCTCGCCTCCGTTTCCCCGTCCCCCGCGCCACCACGGCGCCTCACCACGGATCCCGGAACCCGGAGACGAACCCACTCATGTCCCACGCACAGCACACGCCGCCCGCGCTGCCGACCACCGTCGCCCACCTCAATCACACCGTCGTGTTCGCCTCGGACCGCCAGTTGTCGGCGGAGTTCCTGGCGGCCGTCCTCGGCCTGGAGGTCGGTGCGCCCTTCGGACCGTTCCTGCCCGTCGACCTGGGCAACGGCGTGACCCTCGACTACTACGAGAAGCGCGACGAGCCGATCCAGTCCCAGCACTACGCGTTCCTCGTGCCCGAGGAGCGGTTCGACACCATGATCGGCCGCCTGGAGGCGCTCGGGGTCACTCACTACGCGGACCCCGGCCACACCGAGCCCGGTCGCGTCAACGACCTCTTCGGCGGAAACGGCGCCTACTTCGACGACCCGGACGGGCACAACATGGAGATCATGACCCGGCCGTACGTCCGTACCTGACGACCGCCGGGGGTGCCGATGTCTGCTGGGGACTCTAGAGCGCCCGGTACATGATGTGCAGCCCCACCCGGCCGTCCCGGGGATGGTCGAAGGCTTCCGGCACCGTGCCGAGGACCGTGAAGCCGAGGGACATCCACAGCTTCACGGCCGGGTTGGTCTCGACGACGGCGTTGAACACCATGCCCCGGTAGCCGGCGGCCCTGGCTTCGGTCAGGAGGTGTTCGGCGAGGGCACGGCCGTAGCCACGGCCGCCGTGGCCGGGGTCGACCATGAAGCCGGCGTTGGCGATACGGGCTGCGGGGCCACCGTAGTTGGGGGTGAGATAGGCGGAGGCGACGACACGGCCGCTGTCGTCCTCGACGACATAGACCTGTTTCGCCGGATTCATCCACAGGACCCGGGCCTCCTCCTCGGAGGTACCCGGGTCCCATGCGTAGGTCTCGCCCGCGGCGACGATGTGGTGCCAGAACGGCCAGATACGCGGCCAGTCGTCAGCCGTTGCTTCCCTGATCAGCATGGGCGTGAGTCTGGCACGCCCATGCGCTCGGTGATCGTGGAGGGGGTGCGCCCGTGCTCAGTCGACGCTGGGCAGGATGTGGGGCTCCGCGAGGTCCTCCTCGTAGCCCGCGAGGCGGATCGGGGCCGACCGGGCCCACACGTCAAGGCTCCCGAGCTCGTCGGCCCGCCGGCCGGCGCGCTCGCTGCGTTCCTTGGGGCGCTGATCTCGATTCGTCTTCTCCGGTGTCACCGCGCACTCCTTATGTGTCGGTCACCCTCGGGACGCACGCGCCGGTCCTGCTGCGCCTGACGCCCCTATGGGTTTGATGTCAAAAGCAGTTCGGACGCGGTGGCGCCGGTCGACTCACGGGAGAGGCCATGGTGTACCGGCTTGTCCCATGACGGACCGTGGGTGTGGGTAGGACCCCGTACTGCTGTCCGTCCGGACCAGATTAACCAAATGAGCGCCCCCCCGCTCGATGGGGCTGAAAACGGCCGGTAACAATCGCGCGTCATCTGGTGTTCAACTCGGGTTTAGGCGACGATTTGTTCACTCACAGGCGTTTTGAGTACCACCCGAACGGCGTACAAGGGCGTAGGCGCTTTCGACACGGTTGCGCAGTTCAAGTGCCGTTGGCTGAGTCGAAAGCTCGCCATGATCTGCTGCCGCACGGCAACGGCTGTCTCGCAGGAGGACTGACGCATGGAGCTGCGCAGCGTCGAGGAGCTGATGGATCTGCTGTACACCTGCCGGGGCACCAGGGACGCCCCGGACCGCGACCGCCCGCCGGTCGACCTCCACGACCACGCGCTGCGGACCGCCGCGCTGCTGCGCCGCGGCCGCCCGGCCGACAAGGAGCTTCAAGTGGCGGGTCTGGTGCAGCCCGTCGGCGGGCTGCTGTGGCCCGGCGATCCGGCCGCGCGCGCCGACCACGCGGCCCAGGCGGTGCGGGCCCTGCTGGGCGAGCGGGTCTCCCGCCTCGTCCGCCGGTGTCCCCGCCGGGACGCCGCCGCCGACGACGACCTCCTCACCCTGCGCCAGGCGATCGAGGAGGGCCGCACGGCCGGGTTCGACGCCGGGGTCCTGGAGGACTGGCGCACGGTGCTGGACCTCTTGGCCGCGCGCAACTCCCGCCTCGGGGCTGTTGACTGACGGAGTGTCATGAGACCGTACGTCGATGGGGTCCTCGTCGTACGGGCTGGAGGGCAGAGCCGCCGTGGTCACGGGGGCGACGCGCGGGATCGGGCTGGCCGTCGCCCGGCATCTGGTGAACGCCGGAGCATCGGTGTGCGTGACCGCGCGGGACGCCGACGAGGTACGGCGCACCGCTGAGGAACTGGGCGGCATCGGGCTCGCGGGCAGTGTCGCCGACCCCGGCCATCCCCGGCGCCTGACCGAGCTGGCCCTGCGCGAGTTCGGCCGCCTCGACATCCTGGTCAACAACGCGGCGACCAACCAGCCGTACGGGCCGCTCATGGACGCCGCCCCCGAGGCCTGGAGCGAGGCCTTCACCGTCAACGTCGAGGCACCGCTGCGGCTCGTCCAGTGCGCGTGGCGGTCCTGGATGTCGGAACACGGCGGAGCGGTGGTCAACGTGTGCACGGAGGGCGCCGGACACGTCGGCCCGAACGTGGGCGCGTACGGCACGAGCAAGGCCGCGCTGCTGCACCTCACCCAGCAGCTGGCGGGCGAGCTGGGCCCCCTTGTCCGGGTGAACTCCGTCTCCCCCGGCCTGGTTCGCACGGAGATGGCCCGGTTCGTATGGGAACCGGGCGAGGAACAGGTGGCCGCCGGGCTCCCGCTGGGGCGGATCGGGGAGCCGGAGGATGTGGCCCGGGCGGTGCTGTGGCTGGCGTCGGACGCGGCGGAGTGGGTGACCGGCGCGGACCTGGTGGTGGACGGGGGCACGCGGGTGCGGGCGGCACTGCAACCCCCTGGGGGCGCGGGGAACTGCGCGAGCGACCACCCACAACCCGCGGACGCCTCACCCGGCTCCGTCTACCACTTCCCCGGCGCGTAGTCCTTCAGAAAGACCCCGTACAGATCCTCCCCCGCCTCACCCCGCACGATCGGGTCATAGACCCGAGCCGCACCATCCACCAAATCCAGCGGCGCATGGAACCCCGCCTCCGCAAGCCGCAGCTTGTCGTAGTGCGGCCGCTCGTCCGTGATCCACCCCGTGTCGACCGAGGTCATCAGAATCCCGTCGCCCTGGAACATCTCCTGCGCACTGGTCCGCGTGACCATGTTCATCGCGGCCTTCGCGGCGTTCGTGTTCGGATGCCCCGCTCCCTTGTACCCGCGCCCGAAGACCCCCTCCATCGCCGAGACGTTCACGACGTACGCCCGCCCGCTCGCCGCCTTCCTCGCGGCCTCGGCCATCGCCGGCCGCAGCTTGCTGATCAGGATGAACGGCGCCGTGTAGTTGCACAGCTGGGTCTCCAGCAGCTCCACCGGGGAGATCTGCTCGATGGTCTGCACCCAGGTGTTGGAGTCGACCACGTCGGGCACCAGCCCGCCCGCGTCGATCGCCGTGCCGTCCAGGTGCCGCTCGACACTGGCGTTGCCCGCGACCAGGGCGAGGTCGGCGACCTTCTGCGCGTCGAGGCCGCTGGTGCCCAGCGGCAGCGCGGCCAGGCCGTCGACCGCGCCGGAGTTGAAGGCTCCGATGACGTGGTGGGCGGGGAGTTCCCCGGCGGGCAGCGGGGCGCTCTCGCCGTCGACCAGGGCGGCGTAGGCGGAGGGCAGCCGGCGCACGGTCTGCGTGGCGTTGTTGACGAGGATGTCGAGGGGGCCCGCCTCGGCGACCTGGTCGGCGAGGGCCACGGCCTGGGCGGGGTCGCGCAGGTCGATGCCGACGACCTCGAGGCGGTGCATCCAGTCCGCCGAGTCGTCCATCGCCTTGAAGCGGCGGATGGCGTCCTTCGGGAAGCGGGTGGTGATCGTCGTGTGCGCGCCGTCGCGCAGCAGCCGGAGCGCGATGTACATGCCGATCTTGGCGCGGCCGCCGGTGAGCAGGGCGCGCTTGCCGGTGAGGTCGGCGCGGACGTCGCGCTTCTCGCGGTTCACACGGGCGCAGTCGGGACAGAGCTGGTGGTAGAAGTAGTCGACTTCCACGTAGCGGGCCTTGCAGGTGTAGCAGGAGCGGGGGCGCTGGAGTATCCCCGCGATCCTGCCCGCCTCGGTGGCCGACGACGGCAGGAGGCCCTCGGTCTCGTCGTCGATGCGCTGGGCGGAGCCGGTCGCCGTGGCCTCCGTGACCGCCTTGTCGTGGGCGGTCTTGGCGGCCCGGCGTTCCTGGCGGCGGCGCTGCTTGACCGTGCGGTAGACACCCGCGGTGGCCCGGCGCACGGCGATGGCGTCCGGGTGGTCGACCTCCAGCTTGTCGAGTTCCTCGAGCACGCTGAGGCAGACGGCCAGACGCTCCGGGTCGATGCCGGGTCCGTACGAGAGCCCGCTCGCCTCGTCCATGGCCTGCGGGCCGTCCTCTGTCACCGTCATCGCCGCTGTCGTTCCCTGCTCTGCCGTCGCGGCGCGCCGGTCGCGCCCGCATTCGAAGGGCGAATTTTACGGAGCGCCGGGCCGGACCGCCAAACCCGCTCCTGATCACTACTCGCAGGCCGTGATCAGTGTCCGCACCTCCTCGGAGAGGGCGGCCGCGAATCGGTCGAGGTCGGGGACGGCCTCGGCATCGGCGACGAGGCCGTAGTGGACACTGCCCCGGTACGTCGAGACCGCCACCGCCAGGGAGTGGCCGGGAGGCAGCGGGGCGAAGGGGAACACGGCGCTCAGCGGATGGCCGCCGAGTCTCAGGCCGAGGCTGGGCAGGGGCACGCTGGTCACCAGGATGTCGAACCAGAGCCGGGCCGCCTGGCCGACCAGGGGCCCGCCGAGCCGGTGGGCGAGAGCGGGGACGTGGTCGGCGAGCAGGGCGACGGCGCCCGCGCCCCGGTTGGGGCCGGCGTCCTTGTTGCGGTCCATGGCGGTGCGGACCGAGGCGAGGCGCGCCAGCGGGTCCGGATCGTCCACCGGAAGCCGTATCAAGTAACCGGAGAGCCGGTTGCCCTGTGGGTAGGCGGTGCGCGGTCGACGCTTGGAGACGGGGATCAGTGCGCGGGGCGTGACGCCCTCGCTGCCGTCGCCGCGCTCGTCGAGCCAGTGGCGCAGGGCGCCCGCTACGACGGCGATCAGCACGTCGTTGACGGTGCCGCCGACGGTCTTGCGGACGCGGTGCACGTCGTCGAGGTCGAGAACGACTCCGGCGGTGCGGCGGGTGCCGCTCGGCTCACAGGTGAGCGCGGGGGTGGAGCGCACATCGAGGGAGGAGCGGGCGACGGAGGCGCCGATGTCCAGGGCCCGGCCCACGTCGGACAGGGCGCCCCGCACCATCCCGGGCAGGTCGCGCACCTCCGGCAGCAGGCCGCGCGGGGGCTCGACGGTGCGGGGCCGGGGCGCGGGCAGGTCCATCGGGTCCATGACGCCCGCGGCGAGGGTGAGGGCCCGCAGCCCGTCGGCCAGGGCGTGGTGGAACTTGAACAGCACCGCGAAGGAGTTCCCGTCCTCGCCCGGCAGTACATGGGCCTCCCAGGGCGGCCGGCCGCGCTCCAGCGGACGCCCCATGAGCCGGCTCGCCGCCGCGTGGAAGTCCGCGGTCGGGGCGTGCAGCCGCACATGGTGCTGGGAGTCGAAGTCCGGGTCCGGTTCCCGGGCCGCGCCGCCGAAGGCGAGCGGCCGGCGCAGCGCCGAGGGCCACGGCTGCCACACGTCGCGGATGCGCATCCGCAGTCCGGGCACGCCGGCGGCGCGGGCCGCGAGCAGGTCCGCTGCGTGGGCACCCGCGGCGGGCGAGTGGGCCGGGAAGATCCCGAGCGCCCCGAGGTGCATCGGGTGCTCGGCGGACTCGAGGTTCCAGAACGCCAGGTCGAGAGGAGCGAGCAGGTCAGCAGTCAAGGGCTTGCCTCGCGTCGACGACGGGGTGGGTCAGCAGTCAACCGCCCCCAGCCGATTACGGTCAAGTACGATCAGGCTACGTACAGTTAACAGCAGATTAAGTCCCGCCCCGGATCTCCCGCTCCGTCTTCTTCTGGTAGTCGGCGTACGGCGGATACGCCGCCACCGCCCGCTCCCACCACGCGGCCTTCTCCGCGCCGGTGACCTCACGGGCCGTCATGTCCCGCTTGACGGGACCGTCCTGGAG
>NZ_JBSHKH010000086.1:0-35398 GCF_053643595.1 Streptomyces sp. NPDC055506
CCTTCGAGGAGCCTATATGAAAATGGTTCCCATGTGTTAGAGCTCGATGCCGGTCAGGACCAGCACGCGCTCGTAGGTGTAGTCCTCCATGGCGAACCGCACGCCCTCGCGGCCCACGCCGGACTGCTTGACGCCGCCGTACGGCATCTGGTCGGCGCGGTAGGACGGCACGTCGCCGATGACGACACCGCCGACCTCCAGGGCCCGGTGGGCACGGAAGGCGGTCTGGAGGTCGTGGGTGAAGACGCCCGCCTGGAGGCCGTACTTGGAGTCGTTGACGGCGGCGAAGGCCTCGGCCTCGCCGTTCACCTTCTGCACGGTGAGGACCGGCCCGAAGACCTCCTCGCAGGAGATCGTGACATCGGCCGGTACGTCGGCCAGGACGGTCGGCGCGTACGAGGCGCCGTCCCGCTTGCCGCCGGTGAGCAGCGCGGCACCGGCGTCCACGGCCTCCTGGACCCACGTCTCGACGCGCTTGGCGGCGTCCTCGCTGACCAGCGGGCCGACGTCGGTCGAGTCGTCGCCCGGGTCACCGGTGACCTGGGCCTCGACGGCGGCGACCACGCGCGGCAGCAGCCGGTCGTAGACCGAGGCGTCGGCGATGACCCGCTGGACGGAGATGCAGGACTGGCCGCCCTGGTAGTTGGAGAAGGTGGCGATGCGCTGCGCCGCCCGGTCCAGGTCCTCGTCGCTCGCCCAGTCGGCGAGGACGACCGCCGCGCCGTTGCCGCCCAGCTCCAGGGTGCAGTGCTTGCGCGGCACCGAGTCCATGATCGCGTAGCCGACCTTCTCGGAGCCGGTGAAGGAGATGACGGGCAGGCGCTCGTCCTGCACCAGGGCCGGCATCTTGTCGTTGGCGACGGGCAGGACGCTCCAGGAGCCGGCCGGCAGCTCGGTCTCGGCCAGCAGCTCACCGATGATCAGGCCGGACAGCGGGGTGGCCGGGGCCGGCTTCAGGATGATCGGCGCGCCGGCGGCGATGGCCGGGGCGATCTTGTGGGCGCAGAGGTTCAGCGGGAAGTTGAAGGGCGCGATGCCGAGCACGACGCCCTTCGGGAAGCGGCGGGTGAGGGCGAGCCGCCCCTGGCCGCCGAGGTCGGTGTCGAGGCGCTGGGCCTCGCCGCCGTTGAAGCGCCGGGCCTCCTCGGCGGCGAACCGGAAGACGGACACGGCCCGTCCGACCTCACCGCGCGCCCACTTGAGCGGCTTGCCGTTCTCGGCGGAGATCAGCCGGGCGATCTCCTCGGTGCGCTCGACGAGGCGCTTGCTGACGTGGTCGAGGGCGGCGGCCCGCACATGGGCCGGGGTGGCGGCGAACTCGTCCCGCACGGCGTACGCGGCGGCCACGGCCTCTTCGACCTGCTCGTCCGTCGGCACGCTCACCTTGCCGACGAGCCGCCCGTCCCACGGGGAGCTGACGTCGAAGGTGTCCTCGCCGGTGGCCTGACGGCCGGCGAGCCAGAAGGCGTGGGTGGAAGTCATGTCCGGGTTCCGGCCCTTCGGCGTCGGGGATGGTCCTGTTGCTGCGGGTTCCCACGGTAGGGGCGGGGTGGCCGAAGGGCGTTTGTCCGGGGTGTAGCAGTCCCGGCCGCGAACACTACGGTTTGGCAGGCGGGGCCGGTTCCGTGGTCGTCGCCTTGAGGGCCAGCCAGAGCTCCATCCGCGCGTCCGGGTCGTCCAGGGAGCGGCCGAGGATCTCCTCGACGCGGCGCATGCGGTAGCGCAGGGTGTGCCGGTGGACGCCGAGGTCGGCGGCCGCCGCGTCCCACTGGCCGTGCCGCGAGAGCCAGGCACGCAGGGAGGCGACCAGGTCACCGCGGCCTGTGGCGTCGTGCTCGTACAGCGGCCGCAGCATCCCGTCGGCGAAGGCCCGCACCGCGTCGTCCGCCAGCAGCGGCAGCACGGATCCGGCCGCCATCTGCTCGTGCTCCACCAGGACGCGTCCGCGCCGCCGCGCCACCGACAGGGCCTGCTCGGCCTGCTTGTACGCGGCGGAGGCGGCGATGGGCCCGGCCGGTGCCGACAGGCCAACGACCAGCTCGGCCTCCTCGCCGCCGGGCACCTTCTCGCGTACGCCCGCTCGGGCCGTCTCCAGGGCGGCCGCGTACTCCCCGCAGGCCGCGGCGGCGGCGCCCCGGTCCGCGGCCAGCACCACCAGACGCTCCCCCTCGGGCACCACCAGGACGGCCTCGCCGGCCCGGGCCGCGGCGGACTCCATGACGTCGGCGAGCGCCGCGAGGGGGTCGCCGACGGCGTCGGCGGCGGCGAGCGCGGCGGCGGAGGGCCGGTCGACGGCCGGAACGCCCGCCCGGGCCTCGGCACGGGCCAGCGCGGCCGACGCCGACACCGGCACCCGCTCCGCGACCAGCATCCGGAACGGCGCGTCCAGCAGCCCGCCGTACAGGCTCCCGGCGACCGTACGCGCGTGGTCCGGCTCCCCGGCCAGCAGCATGCGCAGCACCGCCGCGCCGACCCGCTGCTCGGCGGCCTGGAGGGACCGGGAGCGTTCCGTGGTCAGGGTCAGCAGCGCTATGGCCGAGTGGACGGCGTAGCGCTCGGCGGTACCGAGGGCGGCGGCCGTGCCGACCGCGAGGGCCGCGCGGGGGCGCCGGCCCGTGCCGATGGTGTGCAGCTCGACCCGGTCCTCGTTCTCCGGCCCGCCGACCACCGAGGAGGCGGGCGCCGGCCGCTCCCGCAGCCGCTCGACGTCGCCGGTGAGCCGCGCGGCCCGCCGTCCGGCCCACTCCGGTGCCGTGGCGACGACGGCGCCCGAGGCGTCGTACAGCGCCGCCCACCCGTCGACCTGCGAGGCCAGCGCGGACAGCAGCCCCTCCGGCCCGCCGGTCTGGGCCTGCCGGGTCAGCTCGCGCTGGGCGGCGAACCCGGCCGTGACGGCCCGGTACTGGTCGGCGGCGATCGCGGCGGACACGGCCTTGCTGATGGCGAGGAAGGGGGTGCGGCGCGGCACCTCCAGCAGCGGCAGGCCCTCTTCCCCGGCCGCGTCGACGAGCGCCTTGGGCGTCTCCTCGTAGTTGACGCCTATCGCGAAGCCGAGCCCGACCACCCCCGCCTCGGCCAGCCGCCGCACATAGCGGCGCATGGCCTCCGGGTCCTCGGCGTCCAGCTTCAGCGCGGTGATCAGCAGCAGTTCCCCGCCCTCCATGTAGGGCACGGGGTCGGCCAGCTCGCTGACATGTGCCCAGCGCACCGGCACGTCGAGGCGGTCTTCGCCCGCCCGCACGGTCAGTTTCAGCGCGGAGTGATGGACGAGCGAGGCGAGCGTCGGGGGCATGAGGCCTTCAGGTCTGCGTCAGGGCTGTGTGATCTTTGTGCTCTTTTGGCCGTCGCGTATGAACGACCTGTGACGATTCTGCCTCACCGTACGGTCCTCGCGTACCGCACCAGCCCGTAGAGGTCAGCCCCGAAGGTCCACCAGCAGCGGCGGAGCGTGCTCGCCCTTCACATTCGTGAGCGACAGCACCGCGTGCCCCGCCGGTACGCCGTGCGCCAGCTCGGACGCGGACCAGCGCTCCCGCTCGACCTGCCGCACGGTCACCGCCCGCGCGGTCGGCGCCTTGCCGGTGATCACCCGGCGCAGCATGTGCACGGCCTTGCCCGCCGGGGTCTCGGCGATGATCTGCCGGTCGGTGACGTCCCGGGCCTCGGTCCACTCCTTGCCCCACACCTCGGCGAAGTCCTGCCCGTCCCAGGGCGTGACCCCCGACAGCGCCATCCGGCAGCCGGTGGCCCCGAGCAGCGGTCCGCGCAGCGGCCGGGCCACGTCGTCCAGCGTCCGCAGGGTGAGCACGACTCCGGCGTTGCCGGACCGCAGCCGCTGGATGCCGCGCACGCCCTCCGGCGTCACCACGCCGGTCGCGTCGTCCAGCACCAGACAGGCGAACAGCGACCGGTCCTCGCGCACCGCGACGCTCGCCGAGAACTGTGCGAGCACCAGCCGCGCCAGCATCCGGGAGGCGTCGGCGTGCCCGCGCTCGGGCAGATCGATCCGCACCCGCACGGGGTGGTCGAGGGCCTTGAGGGTGAAGGGCCGGGTGGCCCCGGACGTGTCGAAGAACGAGGCGAAGGCGGGCCGGTCGAGCAGCGCGACCCGGTCCGCGAGCACCCCGCCGACGTCTCCGGGCTGCCCCATCTGCCGTTCCCGGGCGTCGAGCTCCCGCAGCAGCGACTCCTGCCCGGCGTCCTGCAGCCCCTGCCGCAGCGCGGCGAACGGCCCGGGCGCCCCGTCCAGGAGCTGCCGCAGCTCCGGCACGGAGGGGAAACGCCCGTGCACGGCCCGGAACGGTCCGAGCAGCTGGGCGAGGACGGTCGTGGAGCGCCGGGTGTCACTGCCCGGGTGCGGATCGGCGAGGTCCCCGACGAGTGCCTCGGCGAGCACGGCGGCGGCCTCGTCCGGGTCGGCGGTCCCGCCGTACAGGTCGAGGTCGTACTCGGAGTCCTGGTTCCCGATCCGCACGACGACGTCGTACGCGTCGGCCGGCCCGAGCCCCGCGCCCGCCGCTCCGACCACGACCACGGCGGCCCGTCCGGCCAGCGCGTGCAGACACAGCGACTCGGCGAGGGGCCGGACGACGGTACCGGTCTTGCCGGACCCGGCCGGGCCGACGGCCACCAGCGAGGTACCGAGCAGATCGGGCCCCAGACCGAGGCCCGCGCCCCGGTAGGCGTACGGGTTACGGCTGTCGTCGACGGTGGTCCCCAGCCGCACCTGGCCGGTGACGAGGTCGTGCCGGGCGAGGCGGGCCGGCAGGTCGCGCTCTCCGGAGGGGTGGAGGCAGGCGGCGGCGCCGTCCCGCAGGACGGTGGAGCTGAAGGTGGCGAGGCTGTGCCGTCCGGTGCGCACGCCCTGCCAGGCACGGAGGATCCGGGCGTGGTCGACGTCCTTCATGAGCCCGGAGCGGGCCTCGGCGGCGAGCCGCTCGGCCGCGTCGACGGCTCCGGCGGCACGGAGCTCGTTCCACTGGGCCGGGTCGTCCTGAGGATCCCGATGCGCCGTCTGGGGCTCCGGCCGGCGGAAGCGCGGCACGACGAAGCGGCGCCACACCTCGCCCCAGCGGCCGAGCCGGGCCACCCCGACCATGATCGTCAAGGCGACGAGCAGCTCGTACCCCCGGTACACGATGAAGGTGCCGGTCTCGCCGAGATCGCTGTCACCGCCGCGCCAGGCATCGGGAATGATCAGGTCGAACGGCACCCACCACCAGTTGCCGAGGTACCCGTTCTGCAGCAGCGACCAGATCAGCCATCCCACGAGGAAGGCGATCAGCGCCCCGCTCAGCAACTGCCGGGTGGGGATCTCCTCGGGCTCCTCGGCGGGCCGCGGCCGGTGCCCGAACCGCCAGACGCCGGGTGCCGCGTCCGGCCGGGGCGTGCGCAGCCACGTCATGAAGGACGAGCCGTCGGGCACCGGCGGCGCCCCGGGCGCCCGCGTGGGCCGGGGCGGCACGGCCGGCCCGTCCGGGGGCGCGCTCCGGCCGCCCGGTGGCTCGCCGGGGCCGTTCGGTGGCGCCGAGGGCACCTCCGGCGCCCCCGCCGGACGCGGTACGGGGCTCGCATGCGTACCCCGCGCCTCCTGCGTCCCGTCGCTGTCCATCGCCCTTTCCCCCTGACCAGCCGCTCCGTCCACCATCAGCGAGCCAATCTAACGCCCTCCCCTGGGGAGTTCACCGCTTACACGGCCGGGTCGTGGGCAGCAGCCCACCAGAGCGCCATGTCCACCCCGGACAAGCCGCCCCGCCGACAACGCCCACATGGAGCATGCCCACCCCCCTTTCCCGGCCCTAGCCTGCGAGAAAAGAAGCCAAGCGTCCGCAGCATCCCCTTCGCACCACCCAGGAGCCCCGCATGACCTCACTTCCGCAGGAGCGCCGCGTCGTCACCGCCATCCCCGGACCGAAGTCGCAGGAGCTGCAGGCCCGCCGCACCGCCGCGGTCGCGCAGGGCGTGGGCTCCGTACTGCCCGTGTTCACGGCGCGCGCGGGCGGCGGGATCATCGAGGACGTCGACGGCAACCGGCTCATCGACTTCGGCTCGGGCATCGCCGTGACGTCCGTCGGCGCCTCCGCCGAGGCCGTCGTCCGCCGGGCCTCCGCCCAGCTCGCCGACTTCACCCACACCTGTTTCATGGTCACGCCGTACGAGGGGTACGTCGAGGTCGCCGAGGCGCTCGCCGAGCTGACCCCCGGTGACCACGCCAAGAAGAGCGCCCTGTTCAACTCCGGCGCCGAGGCCGTCGAGAACGCCGTCAAGATCGCCCGCGCCTACACCAAGCGCCAGGCTGTCGTCGTCTTCGACCACGGGTACCACGGGCGCACCAACCTGACCATGGCGCTGACCTCGAAGAACATGCCGTACAAGCACGGCTTCGGGCCGTTCGCGCCCGAGGTCTACCGGGTGCCGGTGGCATACGGCTACCGCTGGCCCACCGGCGCGGAGAACGCGGGCCCCGAGGCCGCCGCGCAGGCCATCGACCAGATCAGCAAGCAGGTCGGCGCCGAGAACGTGGCCGCCGTCATCATCGAGCCGGTGCTCGGCGAGGGCGGTTTCATCGAGCCGGCCAAGGGCTTCCTGCCGGCGATCCGCCAGTTCGCCTCGGACAACGGCATCGTCTTCGTCGCCGACGAGATCCAGTCCGGCTTCTGCCGCACGGGCCAGTGGTTCGCCTGCGAGGACGAGGGCATCGTCCCGGACCTGATCACCACCGCCAAGGGCATCGCCGGCGGTCTCCCGCTGGCCGCCGTGACCGGTCGCGCCGAGATCATGGACGCGGCCCACGCGGGCGGCCTGGGCGGCACCTACGGCGGCAACCCCGTCGCCTGCGCCGGTGCGCTCGGCTCCATCGAGACGATGAAGGAGCTCGACCTCAACACCCGGGCGAAGCACATCGAGGCGGTCATGAAGGCCCGTCTCACCACCATGGCCGAGAAGTTCGACATCATCGGCGACATCCGCGGCCGCGGCGCCATGATCGCCATCGAGCTGGTCAAGGACCGTGCCACCAAGGAGCCGAACCCGGAGGCGACCACCGCGCTCGCCAAGGCCTGCCACGCGGAGGGCCTGCTGGTCCTGACCTGTGGCACCTACGGCAACGTGCTCCGCTTCCTGCCCCCGCTGGTGATCGGCGAGGACCTGCTGAACGAGGGCCTCGACATCATCGAGCAGGCCTTCGCTCGTATCTGACACGGCAGTTGCGCATCTGAGCCGCCGCCGGGGCAGGTGAGCCGTCAGGTTCCGCTCCCGGGGGCGGCGAGCGGCAGAGCGTGTGAAGAAGGTGTGCGAGGTGGATGACAGGCGGCCCTGTGGCCTGTCCTCCGCCCAGCCCCTGTCGTAGGTTCTACCCAGATGAGAGATACACCCCCGCCCACAGGGGACTGTGGGTGACATCAGGCCGGGGCCTCCCCAGCTTCGACCTGGTCGTGCCCTCGCGCACATAACCGGAGCCTGAGGCTCTGGATCTCCTCACCGATCGGACAGTCGCCCGCCCCAAACCCCCCGGGGCGCGCGACGTTCCGGTCCGGACGGCCGCCTCGGAACTCCCCCCCTGTTCCGGGGCGGCCGACCTCCCTCTCCTTCTCTCTCCTTCTTGCCGCGGTTCGCGAGCCGGATCAGCTGTCATCGGCCTCCCGTGCGACCCGCTCCAGCCGGCGCCGGTGGTTCTCCCACCAGTCCTGATCGCCTCCGGGCATGGTGTCGGTGCTCTTCTTCAGCCCGACGCTGCCGTCGATGAGTTCGCGCACGATGTCTGCGTGGCCGGCGTGCCGCTGTGTGTCGGCGACGACTCGGACCAGGATGTGGTGCAGCGTCACCTCCCGGCGCTCCTCGGGCCACCACGGGACGTGTCCGGTCGCGTCCAGCGCCAGCGTCTCGATCGTGCGGTTCGAGTGCTCCCACGCGGTGCGATAGAGCCCGGTGATCTGCTCGCGTGACTCGTCCGCGGCGGCCCACATGTCCGCGTTGGGTTCGGCGTCCTGCGTGTACCACCAGGACGGGGGCGGTTCCTCGGCGAAGTACGGCCGCCCGAAGGTGTCGCCGAAGTAGCCCAGCTCCACCCCGGCGACGTGCTTGACCAGGCCCAGCAGGTTGGTTCCCGTCGGCGTGAGCGGGCGGCGGACGTCGTACTCGGAGAGCCCTTCGAGCTTCCAGAGCAGGGCGTCGCGGGCGTCCTGGAGGTAGCGGAGGAGGTCGGCTTTCGGGTCGGGTTTCGTCATGCCGGGAGTCTGGCACCCGGCACTGACAATCAGCCGGGCAGAGCGGGCTCCGGGCGGTGGATGCCACGCGGCCGGTAGCCCAGGGCATCGGCGACACCGACGACATCCGCCAGCAGCCAGATGATCGCGAGCCACATCTCCGTGCCCTGGAGGCCGGGGTCGCGGCCCGGGCCGGTGCCGTCGGGGGCCGGGCCGAAGGCGAAACCCCGGCCGGGGTGCCAGCGGCGCAGGGCGGCGGTGAGCTGGGTCGCCGCCCAGGAGCGGGCCTCCTCCCAGCGGTGAGTGGTCTGCCGGGCGCAGAGCCACAAGGGGTGGATCACGTCCAGGACGTTGCAGGCGTTCTCGCGGCCGGGGGCGAAGTGGCGGGGGTCGCGGGCGTGGTCGAGGACCGTGTCGATCACGCGCTCGGCGTACGGCACGGGCAGGCCGAACTGGGCGAAGGAACCTCGGGTGAGCCGGTAGTAGCCGTTGACCAGCTGGAGGTGTCCGTCCCTCGGCGTGGGCGAACCCCACATGCCGGTACGGCGGTCGACCCGGGTGTGCAGCCGGCCGAACAGCGCCTCCAGCGCCCCGGGCGCGGCCGCTTCCGCACCGAGGCGCAGGTTCCAGTGCGCGGCGGTGGCCCAGGAGTCGACCCACGCACCGGCGTGCCAGGCGCGGTCGTCCCAGGGCAGTCCGGCCAGGTGGGTGACCAGCCGGTCGGCGGTGGTGCGGCGGACCGCGTGGACGGGGTGGGTGAAGGAACTGCCGAGCAGGTCGAGCGCGTACCCCACGCACAGCACGTGATAGGCCGCTGCCCCGTCGTCCGGCACTCCGGCCGGGCCGGGAACCGGCGGTGGTGCGCCGTACTCGGGTATCAGGCCGGTGGCCGGGTCCTGGAGGTCGCGCAGCCGTGCCACGTGCTCGGCGGCGGGCAGCCGGGGCGGCGCCTGCCCGAGGAGGAGGTCGGCGATCTCGACGGCGTCGCAGTACGCCCGCACGGTCGGCTCGGCGCCGGGCCGGTCGACGTACCGGCCGGTGTCCGGTTGCAGGCAGCGGTCCAGCACATCGACGGCCTGTGCGCGGGCGGCGCCGGCGAACGCCGAGAGTGCCTCGACGAGGGCGGGGGTGTCGGCGGGTCGGGGCGCGGTACCGACCGGTGCCGTACTCGCCCCTGCCCCGCTGCCGGGCCCCGATGCGCGCGGATCGCGGCGGTCCCTGATGCGGCGGGCCGGGTTGCCGGCCGCCATCGTCCAGGCGGGCAGGTCCTTGGTGACGACCGCGCCCGCGCCGATGACGCAGTGGTCGCCGATGGTGACGCCGTCCAGGACGACCACGTGCGAGCCGATCCACACGTCGTCGCCGATCGTGATCCCCCGGCTGGTGACCGGCTGCCGGTGGACCGGCAGGCCGGGCGCGGTCCCGTGGTTGAAGCCGAGGAGCGAGCTGTGGGCACCGACGCGTACGCCGTCCCCGAGGGTGACGGTGCCGCGCACCACGGTGAAGGGGTTGATCGTGCAGTCGGCGCCGGTACGTATGTCGCCGGTGACATACGCGTGGGCCGCGATGTAGGAGCGGTCGCCCAGGTCCAGGTGGTCCGGGTACACGGCGGCCGTCTCCGCGACGAAGCAGCCCTCGCCCAGCCGCACCGTCCGGTCCCCCGCCTCCGCCCCCGCGAGGAGCCGCTTCCGGCGCTGCTCCTGTGCCGCGCGCTGCGCCTGGGACGCCTGCTCGGCGTAGAGCCACGGGCAGTGCTCGAAGAGGCCTTCGTCGCTCTCCGGCTGGTTCACGTGATCCTCCACTGGGGGCGCGCGGGTGGACAGGGGACAGCGGTTGGACTGGGGTTATCCGTGCCCGTGCCAAGCTGTGTCCCATGCCGATCTCCGGGAACCAGGTTCGCGACGAGCCCACCGCGACATACTCGCGCTTCGCGGCCCTCCTGCTCAGCCTCCCGGCCCTGCTCTTCGTCCTGATCACCTGGCAGGTCGTCGCCGACGGCCCGCTCATCCGCCTCGACGAGCGCGCCAGCCGCGAACTCGTCCACCCGGACCGCTACTCCGAGCTCCTCGCCGACCTCGGCAACGTCCAGGTCGCGGTCCCGGTCCTCGCCGTCACCCTCGGATACGTCGCCGTACGGACCCGCCGTACGCGACGCTGGTGGCTGCCGGTCGCCGCCGCGGCCCTCCTGATGGCGCTGGTCCCGGCGCTGATCATCCCGCTCAAGGACCTCACGGACCGCCCGGGCACCCCGGCCGTCCCGCCGGGCACCGGCTACTACCCCTCCGGCCACACCGCCACGGCCGCCATCGCCTACGGCTGTGCCACCCTGCTCCTGCTCCCCCGGCTCCGCACGCCCCTCGCCCGCGGCAGCCTGGTCACCGTCTGCGTCGCCCTCGTACTCGGCGCGAGCTACGGCCTGATCCGCCGTGGCTACCACTGGCCACTGGACGTGGCGGCCAGCTGGTGTCTGTGCGCGGTGCTGCTCTCTTCGCTGTGGCTGTTCCTGAGGCGGAGGACGGCCGAGCGGCCCTGGTGAGCATTCCCTAGGCCTCCCGTTCCGTGGCCAGCCGCGCCGCCGCCTCGTGCATCGCCAGTTCCAGCAGCGTCGGGTCCGTCAGCATGCCCGAGCCGTCCGGTGGGATCAGCCAGCGGACGCCGCCGGGTGAGGAACGGCCCGGGTACGGCACGACGATCCAGGTGCCGGCGCCCGCCGTCCTGATGCCCGTGCCGAGCCAGCGGGCCGCGGTGCCCGGCGGCACGAAGAACCCGATGCGCTCGTCGCCGAAGTCGACGAGCACGGGCCCCGGCCGGTCGAGCACACGGCTGAGCACGTCGAGCGTGGCGTAGCCGAGGTCGGCGGGCAGGATCAGCACGTCCCAGACGCCACCGGCCGGCAGCAGCGCGACCCCGTGCGGGTTGCGCTCCCACTCCCAGCGGCAGGCCTCGGGGTCGGGCGCGACGGATGCGAGCCACTCGACCGCCGTCTTCGCACCGGTCATGAGGAAGACCCCCTGTTCTCTCGTGAAGCTCGTGGATCTCGCGAACGCGGCGCGTCCCGAGGCGTCACAAGGGAGAAGGGGGTCTCCGTACGATCATTACGCGGGTTTCGGCTCCTCGTTGGAGTGAACCGGCTCACACCCCGCTCGGTCAGCTGTCGAAGCCCAGCCCCAGCCGGTCCATCGTGCGCAGCCACAGGTTGCGGCGGCCGTCGTGGGCGTCCGCGCGGGCCAGGGACCACTTGGTCAGGGCGATGCCCGTCCAGGCGAAGGGCTCCGGCGGGAAGGGCAGGGGCTTCTTGCGGACCATCTCCAGTTCCGTGCGTTCCGTCGGCTCACCGGACAGCAGGTCCAGCATCACCTCGGCGCCGAAACGGGTGGAGCCGACACCCAGGCCCGTGTAGCCCGCCGCGTAGGCGACCTTCTTCTGGTGGGCGGTGCCGAAGAACGCCGAGAAGCGGGAGCAGGTGTCGATCGCGCCGCCCCAGGCGTGGCTGAAGCGGACGCCCTCCAGCTGCGGGAAGCAGGTGAAGAAGTGCCCGGCGAGCTTGGCGTAGGTCTCCGGACGGTCGTCGTACTCGGCGCGCACGCGGCCGCCGTAGGGGTAGATCGCGTCGTAGCCGCCCCACAGGATGCGGTTGTCGGCGGAGAGGCGGAAGTAGTGGAACTGGTTGGCGCTGTCGCCGAGTCCCTGACGGTTCTTCCAGCCGATCGACGCCAGTTGTCCGTCGGTGAGCGGCTCGGTCATCAGGGCGTAGTCGTAGACCGGGACGGTGTAAGAGCGGACGCGTCTGACCAGGTTCGGGAAGATGTTCGTGCCGAGCGCGACCTGACGGGCGCGGATCCGGCCGTAGGGGGTGCGTACGGCCATACCGGGGCCGTACGGCTTCAGGGTCAGCGCCGGGGTGTGCTCGTAGACCCGGACGCCGAGCCGGAGGCATGCCTGCTTGAGGCCCCAGGCGAGCTTCGCCGGGTGCAGCATGGCCACGCCCCTGCGGTCCCACAGGCCCGCCTTGAAGGTGGGTGAGTCCACCTGCTCCCGTACGGCCTCCGCGTCCAGGAACTCGACGCCCTCGGCGAGGCCCCGGCGGGCCGTCTCCTCGTGCCAGTCGCGCAGTTCGGCCGCCTGGTACGGCTCGGTGGCGACGTCGATCTCGCCGGTGCGTTCGAAGTCGCAGTCGATGGAGTGCCGGGAGACGGCCTCCTCGATCGCGTCGAGGTTGCGGGTGCCGAGCTCCTGGAGCTTGTGGATCTCGTCGGGCCAGCGGGCGAGGCCGTTGGGCAGGCCGTGGGTCAGGGAGGCGGCGCAGAAGCCGCCGTTGCGGCCGGAGGCGGCCCAGCCCACCTCGCGGCCCTCCACCAGCACCACGTCACGTGCCGGGTCGCGTTCCTTGGCGATCAGCGCCGTCCACAGTCCGCTGTAGCCGCCGCCGACGACCAGCAGGTCGCAGGTCTCGGAGGTGGTGAGGGCGGGTTCCGGACGGGGCCGGCCGGGGTCGTCCAGCCAGTACGGGACCGGCTGGACGTCGGAAAGCGAATGAGTCCACTGATTCATGGCGCTCGGGGCCATGATTTCAACTCCCTACGGTTATGCCTTTATGCCTTTTGCCTGTTGCGACGGTTACCGGCGGCCATGGAAGCCAGAACGAACAGTACGGCGACGATGAACATGGCCGTGCCGATGACATTGATCTGAACGGGCGTTCCGCGCTGCGCAGAGCCCCAGACGAACATGGGGAAGGTGACGGTCGAGCCGGCGTTGAAATTGGTGATGATGAAGTCGTCGAAGGAGAGGGCGAAGGCGAGCAGGGCGCCCGCCGCGATTCCCGGGGCGGCTATCGGCAGGGTGACCCGCACAAAGGTCTGGATCGGGCCCGCGTAGAGGTCCCGTGCCGCCTCCTCCAGTTTCGGGTCCATCGACATCACGCGCGCCTTGACGGCCGTGACCACGAAACTCAGGCAGAACATGATGTGTGCGATGAGGATCGTCCAGAAGCCCAGCTGGGCGCCCATGTTGAGGAACAGGGTGAGCAGCGAGGCGGCCATGACGACCTCGGGCATCGCCATCGGCAGGAAGATCAGCGAGTTCACCGCGGAGCGGGCCCGGAACCGGTAGCGGACCAGCGCGAAGGCGATCAGGGTGCCGAGAAGGGTGGCACCGAGCGTCGCCCAGACGGCGATCTGGAGGCTGAGCGCCAGCGAGCCGCACAGGTCGGAGACCCCGCACGGGTCCTTCCAGGCGTCCAGGGAGAACCGCTGCCATTCGTAGTTGAAGCGGCCCTTCGGTTTGTTGAAGGAGAACACCGTCACGATGATGTTCGGCAGCAGGAGATAGCCGAGTGTCAGCAGTCCCGCGATGACGACGAGATTTCTCTTGAGCCAGTTGACGAAGGGCATTTAGACCAGATCCTCCGTCCCGGACCTGCGGATGTAGACGGTGACCATGAGAAGAATTGCTGCCATGAGAATGAAGGAGAGTGCGGCGGCCGTCGGATAGTCCAGCACTCTCAGGAACTGCGTCTGGATGACGTTTCCGACCATGCGGGTGTCCGTGGAGCCGAGGAGGTCGGCGTTGACGTAGTCGCCGGTCGCCGGGATGAAGGTGAGCAGCGTGCCGGAGACGACACCCGGCATCGACAGCGGGAAGGTGACCTTGCGGAAGGTCGTCCAGGGCTTCGCGTACAGATCGCCCGCGGCCTCGTGCAGCCGGCCGTCGATGCGCTCCAGCGAGGTGTAGAGCGGCAGGATCATGAACGGCAGGAAGTTGTACGTCAGACCGCAGACGACCGCGAGCGGCGTGGCCAGGACGCGGTCGCCGGCGGTCCAGCCGAGCCAGTTGGTGACGTCCAGGACGTGCAGGGCGTCGAGCGCGCCGACCAGCGGGCCGCCGTCCGCGAGGATCGTCTTCCAGGCCAGGGTGCGGATCAGGAAGCTGGTGAAGAACGGCGCGATCACCAGGATCATGATCAGGTTCCGCCAGCGGCCCGCGCGGAAGGCGATCAGATACGCGAGCGGGTAGCCGAGCAGCAGGCACAGGATCGTGGCGGTGCCCGCGTAGAGCACCGACCGGACGAACTGCGGCCAGTACGCGGACAGCGCGTCCCAGTACGTGGCGAAGTGCCAGGTGACCTTGTAGCCCTCCTCCAGGGAGCCCGTCTGCACGGACGTGGAGGCCTGGTAGATCATCGGCAGCGCGAAGAAGACCAGCAGCCAGAGGATGCCGGGCAGCAGCAGCCAGTACGGCGTCCAGCGGCCCCTGCGCTTCGGGGGCTTCGGCTCCGGAGCTTCCGGTGCGAGGGGCGGTGGCGCCTCGGTGAGTGTGGACATCAGGCCGCCTCTTCCACTCCGGCGTCGGCGTCCTGGGCCGCGTCCAGACCGAAGGTGTGGGCCGGGTTCCAGTGCAAGACGACCTCCGCGCCGGGCACCAGCCGGGTGTCGCGGTCGATGTTCTGGGCGTAGACCTCGAAATCGGAACAGACCGGGCTGTCGACGACGTACTGCGTCGAGACGCCGATGAAGCTGGAGTCGGCGATCCGGCCCGTGATGCGGTTGCGGCCCTCCGGTATCTCACCGGCGTCGTCCGCGTGGGTGAGGGATATCTTCTCCGGGCGGACCCCGACCAGCACCTTGCCGCCGGTCGTCGCGGATGCGGAACATCGCGCACCGGGCAGGACGAGCTTGCCGCCGCCCGCCTTCAGCACGATCTCCTCGCCGCTCTTGGAGTCGACCTCGGCCTCGATGAAGTTCGAGGTGCCGAGGAAGTTGGCGACGAACGTGGTGCGCGGGTTCTCGTAGAGGTCGGTGGGGGCGCCCAGCTGCTCCACTCGGCCCGCGTTCATCACGGCGACCGTGTCGGCCATGGTCATGGCCTCCTCCTGGTCGTGCGTGACGTGCACGAAGGTGATGCCGACCTCGGTCTGGATGCGCTTGAGCTCCAGCTGCATCTGGCGGCGCAGCTTGAGGTCGAGGGCGCCGAGCGGCTCGTCGAGCAGGAGCACCTTGGGGTGGTTGATCAACGCGCGGGCCACGGCGACGCGCTGCTGCTGGCCGCCGGAGAGCTGGTGCGGCTTCTTGCGGGCCTGCTCGCCGAGCTGGACCAGGTCGAGCATCTCCCCGACCTGCTTCTTCACCGACTTGATGCCGCGCCGGCGCAGACCGAAGGCGACATTCTCGAAGATGTCGAGGTGCGGGAAGAGGGCGTACGACTGGAAGACCGTGTTCACCGGCCGCTTGTACGGCGGGAGCGCGGTCACGTCCTGGTCGCCCAGCGACACGGTCCCGGAGGAAGGTTCCTCCAGGCCCGCGATCATGCGCAGGGTGGTGGTCTTGCCGCAGCCGGACGCGCCGAGCAGGGCGAAGAAGGAGCCCTGCGGCACGGTGAGGTCGAGCGGGTGGACGGCGGTGAAGGCGCCGTAGGTCTTGCTGATGCCTTTGAGGCGGACGTCGCCCGTGGCGTCTGTCTTGTTCGTCATGGTGGTCACGCCCCCGTCAGCTTCGCGAACTTCGCTTCGAACTCGGTCTCTTCCTTCGAGCTCAGCGAGCGGAAGGCGTGGGACTTCGCGGCCATGGCCTTGTCGGGGATGATCAGCGGGTTGTTCGCCGCGTCCTTGTCGATCTTCGCGAGTTCGGCCTTCACACCGTCCACCGGGCACACGTAGTTGATGTACGCGGCGAGTTCGGCGGCGGGTTTCGGCTCGTAGTAGAAGTCGATGAGCCGCTCGGCGTTGGTCTTGTGCCGGGCCTTGTTGGGGATCAGCAGGTTGTCGGTCGACGTCATGTAGCCGCTGTCCGGGATGAGGAAGTCGATGTCGGGGCTGTCCGCCTTGAGCTGGACGACGTCACCGGCCCAGGCAACACAGGCGGCGAAGTCGCCGCTGGTCAGGTCCGAGGTGTAGTCGTTGCCGGTGAAGCGGCGGATCTGGCCCTTGTCAACGGCCTTCTGGAGGCGGGCGATGGCCGCGTCGTAGTCGTCGGCGGTGAAGTCGGCCGGGTCCTTGCCCATGTCGAGCAGCGTCATGCCGACGCTGTCGCGCATCTCCGACAGGAAGCCCACACGCCCCTTGAGCTTGGGGTTGTCGAGCAGGTCGGAGAGCGACTTCACCTCGACGCCGTCGAGGGCCTTCTTGTTGTACGCGATGACGGTGGAGATGCCCTGCCAGACGTACGAGTAGGCGCGGCCCGGGTCCCAGTCGGGGCTGCGGAACTGGGGCGACAGGTTGGCGTAGGCGTGCGGCAGGTTGCTCGGGTCGAGCTTCTGCGCCCAGCCCAGGCGGATGAGCCGTCCGGCCAGCCAGTCGGTGAGGACGATCAGGTCGCGGCCGGTGTCCTGGCCCGCGGCGAGCTGCGGCTTGATCTTGCCGAAGAACTCGTTGTTGTCGTTGATGTCCTCGGTGTACTTGACCTTGATGCCGGTGCGCTTGGTGAACTGCTCAAGCGTCGGGTGGTGCTTGCCGCTGTCGTCGACGTCCATGTACTCGGTCCAGTTGGAGAAGGCGACGGTCTTCTCCTTGGCCGAGTGGTCCTGCGCCGAGACGCCGCCCTGCGACTGGCCCGCCGCCGGGATGCCGCATGCGCTCAGCGTCCCGAGTCCGCCGACCGCGAGCGCCCCGCCCGCGGAGGCGCGCAGCAGCGACCGCCGGGTGAGGGCGGCCCTGCCGTTCCTGAAACTGCGCCGTATCGCGGCCACTTGGGCCGGGGAGAGGCGGTCGGGCTCGTACTGCTCCATGCGCGTGGTGCCCTTTCGGAGGGTGGGCGGCCGCGGGTCGGGCGGCCTGACTTCCTGCTATCGGTCCCCGAAGACGGTGCGGTGCCAGTCCTTCGCGGCCACCGCGGTGTTGTCGAACATGACGTGCTTGATCTGGGTGTACTCCTCGAACGAGTACGCGGACATGTCCTTGCCGTAGCCGGAGGACTTGTGGCCGCCGTGCGGCATCTCGCTGATGATCGGGATGTGGTCGTTGACCCACACACAGCCCGCCTTGATCTCGCGCGTGGCACGGTTCGCCCGGTACACGTCCCGGCTCCAGGCGGAGGCCGCCAGCCCGTACGGCGTGTCGTTGGCGAGCGCGATGCCCTCGTCGTCGGTGTCGAAGGGCAGCACGACCAGGACCGGCCCGAAGATCTCCGACTGGACGACCTCGCTGTCCTGGGCGGCGTCGGCGATGAGGGTGGGCCGGTAGTAGGCGCCCTTGGCCAGCTCGCCCTCCGGTGCCTCTCCGCCGGTCACCACGCGCGCGTAGGCACGCGCCCGGTCGACGAAACCGGCGACCCGGTCCCGCTGGACGTGCGAGATCAGCGGCCCGAGGTCGGTGCCGGCGGCGAAGGGATCGCCGAGCCGGACGCTCTCCATGAGGGCGGCGGTCCGCTCCACGAACGCCTCGTACAGCGGCCGCTGCACATACGCGCGCGTGGCGGCCGTGCAGTCCTGCCCGGTGTTGATGAGCGCGCCCGCGACCGCGCCGTGGGCGGCGGCCTCCGGGTCGGCGTCGTCGAAGACCACGAAGGGCGCCTTGCCGCCGAGCTCCAGGTGGAGGCGCTTGACGGTGGCGGTGGCGATCTCCGCGACGCGCTTGCCGACGGCGGTGGAGCCGGTGAAGGAGGTCATGACCACGTCCGGGTGGCCGACGAGGTGCTCGCCGGCCTCCTTTCCGGTGCCGGTGACGATGTTGATGACACCGTCCGGGATCCCCGCGTCCGTCGCCGCCTGGGCGAAGAGCAGCGAGGTCAGCGGGGTGAGCTCGGCGGGCTTCAGGACGATGGTGTTGCCCGCCGCGATCGCCGGGAGGACCTTCCAGGCGGCCATCTGGAGGGGATAGTTCCAGGGCGCGATCGACCCGACCACACCGATGGGCTCACGCCGCACGTACGAGGTGTGGTCGCCGGAGTACTCACCGGCGGACTGTCCCTGGAGATGCCGTGCGGCACCGGCGAAGAAGGCGGTGTTGTCGATGGTCCCCGGGACGTCGAACTCGCGGGACAGCTTCAGCGGCTTGCCGCACTGCAGCGACTCGGCGCGGGCGAAGTCCTCGGCCCGGTCGGCCAGGACAGCGGCGAACCGGTGCAGGGCGTCGGAACGCTCGCCGGGCGTGGCCCCCGCCCAGCCGGGGAAGGCCGCGCGGGCGGCGGCGACGGCCCGGTCGACGTCGGCCGTGCCGGCCAGCTCGTAGCGGAGGACCTCCTCCCCCGACGCCGGGTCGACGACCGCGTGCGTACGGCCGGAGGTTCCCCTGGTCAGACGGCCCGCGATGAACTGCGCGCCCTCCTCGAAGCGCTCCGCGGCCGGAAATCGGTCCGGGGTGGCGTTGCCCGGGTTGTGCATGTGGCTCTCCTCCGTGTCCCCTGGTGGGGCCGGCGTGGCTCAGGCTCGATTTGAGTGCCGATCCTGGCAGAGCAATGACGCACCAACAAGGGATTCCGTTGTTGATTTTTGGTTACGCGACGGAATCTGTCGACCAGGTGTCGAGTCCACCGCGAAAAGGCAGGACGGTGTGTCAGTGGTGCGTGCCAGACTCGGGTGCATGGAGAAGATCACGGGGGCGGTCTTTTCCCGGGAGGCCCTGATCAGGGCGTCCCGGGAAGGGGCGAGGATCAAGTATCTGCACTTCTGGGGGCACCGGCCGCTGCCGGAGGGCCGGATCGGACCGAGCTGTCTGAGCCAGTGGTGGCCGGCGCCGTTCACGGTGGCCGGCGTGGAGTACGCGACGGCAGAGCACTGGATGATGGCGGGCAAGGCCCGGCTGTTCGGGGACGCGGCCGCGGAGCGTGCCGCGCTGGCCGCCGGGCATCCCGCCGAGGCGAAGAAGGCCGGGCGGCTCGTGCGCGGTTTCGACGAGGCGATATGGGAGCGGGAGCGGTTCCGGATCGTCGTGGACGGCAGCGTCCACAAGTTCGCCGCGCATCCCCGGCTGCGGGAGTTCCTGCTGAACACGGGCGGCAGGGTGCTGGTCGAGGCCAGCCCCGTGGACCGGGTGTGGGGCATCGGGCTGGCCGCGGACGACGAGGCGGCGTCGGATCCGGAGCGGTGGCGGGGGCCGAACCTGCTGGGGTTCGCGCTCATGGCTGCGCGGGAGCGGCTGCGCGGGGCTTGAGCGAGGCCATCGCCGCGGACATCACTGAGGGCATGAGCGGGGGCATGCCCGAGGGCACATGGCTGGGGGCATGAGTGAGGGGCCGGCCCATGGGACCGGCCCCCTCTGAGCGGCCGCTTCAGCCGGCCGCGCCGAGCCCGCCCATGATGCTGGCGAAGAGCAGGAACCCCAGCAGCGGCAGGATCACGGTCGCGATGATGCCGCAGACCAGGCCGGCGGTCGCCGCGCCCTTGTTGGTGGCCTCGCCGCGGGTTGCCCTGCCTCGGCCGATGGCGCCGAAGATGATGCCCAGGATGCCCAGGATCACGCCGAAGAACCACAGGAAGAAGGTCAGGCTGCACACCACGCCGATGATGCCCAGCACCAGTCCGGTGGTTCCCATGCCGTTGCTCGGCTGCGCGGGCATCGCGTAGCCGGGCGCCTGCGGATAGCCGACGGGCGGCGCGGCCGGGTAGCCGGGGCTGCCCTGGGGGTAGCCGTAGCCCGGTCCGGACTGCTGCGGATAGCCGTAGCCGGGGGCCGGCTGCTGCGGGGGCTGCGGCGGCTGGGACGGCGGACCGAACCCACCGGGGGTGGGGTTGGTGTTGGACATGGACGTTCTCCCCTCGTTGTCAGACCAAGGCATCGTAGTGGCCAAGTCCGCCGAGGAGGACGGGTGTTTCAGTGGTGGGACGGGGCGGTGGCCACCGGGCCGCGGGCGCCGTAGTACGGGTCGTCGTCGGACGAGCTGTCGCTGTTGATCGCGGCCGTGATGCCGACGGCGATCAGGACGATCACCGTGATGCCGAGGATGATCCCGATGATGCCCATGATCAGACCCGCCTGGGCCTGGCCGTGGTTGGTGGCGACTCCCGCCTCGGCGCGCTTGCGGCCCTTGATGCCGAAGACGACGGCGAGGATGCCGGTGACGAGGGAGACCACGCCGTACAGGCAGAAGAGGGTGCAGGAGACGATGCCGAGCACCATCGCGGCGATACCCATGCCGTTCTGGGGGGCCATGGGCATGCCGGGCCAGCCGTAGCCGCCGCTTTGCGGGTAGCCGGAGCCCGCCTGGGGGTAGCCGGGGTAGCCGTAGCCGCCGGGCGCCGCCGGCGGGGGCGGGACCGTGGGGCCGGAGCCGGTGCTGTCGTACTGGGGCGTGCCGGTGGGCGGGGTGAAGCCGGCGTTGGGCATCGAGGTGACCGTGGCCTGGTCGTGCACGGACGGTGGCGGTGGCGCCTGGTTCTTGTCGAGTGAGGTCTTGTGCTCCGGAGGCGCCCACGGGTCGTGGCTGTTGCCGTCAGGTTGCGTCGCGTCCGTCATCTTGTATCCCCCCGGGATCGTTCGTGCCGTCATGCTACGGGGCGGTTCGGTGCGTGCCGTCGTGCGGGTGCGTGGGGGTTGCTCGCGCAGTTCCCCGCGCCCCTGAAAAAGAAGGGCGATGCACCCACCGCATACGATGAATCCGAGTTATCGATCAGCCGATCACCCGCGCCCCCGCCCGCCCCGCGCCGGCCGGGGCGCCGTTCCGGGGAGGAACTCTTGACCCAGCACCTCGTAGACCCGCACGCCCCGCGCGACCTCGCGGCGTTCATCGCGGAACTGCCCAAGGCCGAACTGCATGTGCACCACGTGGGCTCCGCCTCCCCCCGGATCGTGTCCGAGCTGGCCGCCCGGCATCCCGACTCCAAGGTGCCGGCCGACCCCGCCGCCCTGGTCGACTACTTCACCTTCACCGACTTCGCCCACTTCATCGAGGTGTACCTGTCGGTCGTCGATCTGATCCGCACCCCGGAGGACGTCCGGCTGCTCACCTACGAGGTGGCCCGTGACCTGGCCCGGCAGCAGGTGCGTTACGCCGAGCTGACCATCACGCCGTTCTCCTCCACCCGGCGCGGCATCGACGAGCGTGCCTTCATGGACGCGATCGAGGACGCCCGCAAGGCCGCCGAGGCCGAGTTCGGGACCGTGCTGCGCTGGTGCTTCGACATCCCCGGCGAGGCGGGTCTGGAGGCCGCCGAGGAGACGGCCCGGCTCGCCACCGACGACCGGCTGCGCCCGGAGGGCCTGGTCTCCTTCGGCCTGGGCGGGCCCGAAGTCGGTGTGCCGCGTCCGCAGTTCAAGCCGTACTTCGACCGGGCGATCGCGGCCGGGCTGCACTCCGTACCGCACGCGGGCGAGACCACCGGCCCGGAGACGGTGTGGGACGCCCTCACGCAGCTGGGGGCCGAGCGCATCGGCCACGGCACCAGCTCCGCACAGGACCCGAAGCTCCTCGCGCACCTCGCCGAGCACCGGATCCCGCTGGAGGTGTGCCCGACCTCCAACATCGCCACGCGCGCGGTCCGCACCCTCGAGGAGCACCCGATAAAGGAGTTCGTCGACGCCGGGGTCGTCGTCACGATCAACTCCGACGACCCGCCGATGTTCGGCACCGACCTCGACAACGAGTACGCGGTGGCCGCCCGGCTGCTCGGTCTCGACGAGCGGGGCGTGGCCGAGCTGGCGAAGGACGCCGTCGAGGTGTCCTTCCTTGACGCGGCGGGCAAGGCCCGGATCAAGGGCGAGATCGACACGTACACCGCGGGGTGGCTCGACCGGTGACGTCCGTTCCCCTCGCCGTCGGCCACCGGGGCGACCCCTACCGGCACCGCGAGAACACCGTCGCCTCGCTGCGTTCCGCGCTGCGACGGGGCGCGGACGCGGTGGAGATCGACGTACGCCTGACCCGGGACGGTGTGCCGGTGCTGCTGCACGACGACACGCTGCAGCGGCTCTGGGAGCACGAGCGGCCGGTGCGCGCGCTGTCCTGGGAGGAGGTGCGCGGGCTGACCGGCGGCGGGGTGCCGTCCCTGCCGGAGGCGCTGGCTGCGACCGACGGGCACCGGGTGATGATCGACCTGCCCGGCTCGCCCGGTGTGCCGGCGGTGCGCCGGGTCATGGACGCCGTACGGGAGGCGGGGGCGGCGGACCGCGTGTACTACTGCGCGGGCGCCGACGCCATGCTCGCCGTGCGCGCGGCGGACCCGGACGCGGAGATCGCCCTCACCTGGACGACCTTGGCCCCGCCCCGGCCGGTCCTGCTGGAGGCGATCCGTCCGCGCTGGCTCAACTACCGTTTCTCCCTGGTGGACCGGGCCCTCGCCGAGCGGGTGCGCCGCGACGGGTATCTGCTGTCCGTGTGGACGCCCGACACCCGCCGCTCCATGCGACGGCTCCTGGACGCCGGGGTGGACTCGATCACCACCAACCGCGTCGACGTGCTGTGCGCTACACGCGCGAGCGCTGCGGCACCGTCGCCGGATCGGCCGGGGCCCGGCGGGTGACGTACTGCGGCACCGGCGCGCTGTCCGTGCCGGTGTCGCGGACGAGGCCGTAGCGGATGGCGCCCTGGGCGGGGCCCGCGTTGATGTCCTCCTCGACGGCCTGCCGGTTCGACGGGAAGACGGTCAGGCCGTAGTCGCAGCCCCGTTCGTTCTGGGTGAGGGTGACGCTGCCGTCGACGTAGAAGTACTCGTTCTGCCACATCTGCTGGGTGCCCGAGGGCAGTTCGGCGTATCCGATGGCGGGCCCTCCCATGCCGGTGGCGTAGCCGTCCGGGGCGCCGGGCAGCGGGTCGTCCATCCGGCGCCAGCCGCCGGAGGCCACGTGGAAGAGCTTGCCCTTCAGGCCGGTCCAGGAGGGCATGACCAGCGCGCCGGGCCGGGACTTGGGCGAGATCTGCCAGCGGACCAGGACATAGCCCCGGCCGCTCAGCGTCACGCTGTCGCCCCGGTGCTGCATGACGGCCTTGGGGCCGCCGGTGCTGGTGATGCCGGGCTCGGGGCGGCGCGGCAGGGCGGCGGGCCTGGCGTTCGGGTCGGGGGCGCGGTCGACGGCGTCGACGACCGTGCCGTAGAGGTCGGCCTTCTTCGTCGGCGAGGGCTTCGGGGCGGGCGGGGCGGAGGACGGCGGGGGCTCGGGTCCGGAGGGGGTGGCCGTCGCCGTGGGGGTGACCGCGGCCCGGGGCGGCGGGGCGTCCGGCGGCTGGGTGACGACGTAGGCGCCGCCCGCGACGATGGTCGCGCCGGCGGTCATCGCGACGGCCGGCTTGGTGAGGGCGCCGAGCAGCTTGGCCGACCAGCCGACCGAGCCGGCCGAGCCGACTGCCACGGCCGTCTTGCCGCCGAAGGCGAGCGACAGGGTGAACCCGACGGGCAGCGGCACGAGCGCGATGCCTACCAGGAGGCGTTCCGCCGGTACGACGGACTCGCGGGTGCCGCCGCAGTAGCCGCAGCCGCGGATGTGCCGGGCCAGGCGTTTGCGCCACACCGAGTCCGGCCGGCCGTTCCAGCGGCCGGTCAGCTCGCGCAGGTCGGCGCAGGCGCCGTCGAGGGCGCGGACGATGCCGCGCGAGGTCTCCAGGCGCTCCTTCATCCGCTGGACGCGCACGGCGGCGTGCTGCCGGGTGATGCCGACGGCTGCGGCCAGTTCGCGCCGGGTCAGTTCGCCCGCGACCTCCAGCCACCACAGCGACAGCAGTTGCCGGTCCTCGTCGTCGAGCCAGCGCGCCGCCTCGGCGACCTCGCGCCGCTGGCCGTCCAACTGGAGCCGCAGCACGGTCAGTTCGGCGAAGTCGGAGGACTCCGTCTCCTCCAGCCGGTCCGGGGTCCTGCGGCGCGCGCGGTCCCGTATCTGCCGCATGGCGATGGCCACCAGCCAGGACCGGAAGCTGTCCGGGTCGCGCAGGGAGCCGAGGTTGCCGACCGCGCGCAGCATGGTCTCCTGGACGACGTCGTCGACGTCGGCGTGGCCGTTCAGGGCCCGGCCCACGATGTTGTAGACCAGCGGCAGCCAGCCCGCTACCAGCTCGTCCAGCGCCCGCCGGTCGCCGTCCTGCGCCGCCGTGACGGTGGCGCGCCAGTGCTGACTGTCCACGGTGGCCTCTCGACGCCTGGGATCACTGATGTCCGGATCACTGATGTTCCGCACGCACCCTCTCAGGCGGTCCCGGGGTCCTCGCTATGTCGGGGATCACAAGGTGGAGACGGCGTGAAGGGCGGGGCGATAACACTTTTTGGCACCGCGTCCCGGCACCGGGACCTTCTTCTCGAGGGGTCAGTCCCCGCTCAGCGCCTGTCCCAGCTCACCCCTGCGCCGGATGCCCAGCTTCTTGTACGTGCTGGTCAGATGGGTCTCCACGGTGCGCCGGGCCAGGTGGAGGAGACCGGCGATCTCGGCGTTCGTCCGGCCGTCGGCCGCCAGCCGGGCGATGCGCAGCTCGCTTCCGGTGAGGGCGCCGGAGCCGGTGCGGGCGGTGGCGGCCCGGCGGGCCCCGCCTTCACGCAGGGCCTTCTCCGCCAGGGTCCGCAGCCGCACCGCGCCCAGACGTTCGGCGCGTTCCGCGGCGGTCCGCAGACAGTCCCGGGCGCGGGCGCGTTCGCCGGCGGCGGTCAGCTGCCGACCCTGCGCGAGGAGCGCGGCCACCAGCTCCCCCTCCGTGGCGGCCGGCGCGTCCGCGAGGAGGGCCACGGCCTCCTCGGCCAGGCGCAGGCCCCGGCGGCCGCCGGTGACCGTGCCGAGCACCCTCAGGGCGCGGCCGACGGTGCGGGGCGTGCCCCACACCCGGGCCAGGCGCAACTCCTCCTCGGCCAGGGCGAGCGCCTCCTGGGGGCTGCCGAGGGCCAGCCGGCATTCGGCGGCGGCGGAGCGCCACGGGGTGACGACCGGGCTGACCACGTCCCGGGCGGTCTGGCGGCGGCCGCACTCCAGGAAGTCGAGCAGGGCCCCGGCCGTGTCGCCCGCGTCGGCGCGCTGCACGCCCCGCGCGTACAGGAAGCGGTTCAGCTCCCAGTTGTCGGGCGCCTCGCGCAGGTCGAAGCCGTCCGCGAGCCGCCGGGCCTCAGCGGTGCGGCCGGTCTCCACGAGTGCGATCAGGGTGGTGGCGTGCACGTTGGAGGGACCCTGGCCGTGGGTGGGGGGCTCGGCGGGCAGCAGGGTGTACTCGCCGCGCGCGGCGGCGATGTCGGCCCGCGTGTTGAGCAGCGCCGCGTGCATGGGGTGCAGCAGGTCGGGGCGCTGTCCGGCCAGGCCCCGGTCCACGAGGCGGTCGGCCTCGTCGAGTTCGTCGGCCCACTGGGCGACGGCGGCGGACGTGCCCAGCAGGAAGGGCTCGGTCAGCGGGTGGGCCGGCTCGGCGAGCAGCGCGCGCACCTGGCGCATCGCGTCGCCCGCCGAAGCCAGTGCGGCACTCGCCGCGTACCGGACGAGCAGCGCCCGGGTCGCCGGGCCCACGAGTTCCGGTGAACGCTCGGCGGTCTCGGACAGGCAGCGGTACACATCGCTGCGGACCGTCTGGTCCTGGTCGGACAGCAGGGCGGACGCGGTCTGGAGGGCGCTGCCCAGGTCGGGGTGTCCGGAGAGCTGGCCGTCCACCGTGCGCAGTACCTCCACGGCGGCGCGGGCCCGGCCGCGTCCGGCCAGCGCGGTGCCGAGGGCCACGGCGGCCCGCACCCGGTCCTGCGGTGTGCCGTGCAGCCCCAGGGCCTCGGTGAGCCGGGGGATGCCGGCCGAGGAGTCCCGGCCCGCGCACTCCAGGGAGCCCAGCTCGGTCAGCACCCGCTGCCGGTGGTCGTCGGGCAGCGGCTCCCGCAGGGCTCTGCGCAGGAACGCGACGGCGTCGTCGGACCGGTCTTCGCGCAGCGCGAGGGAGGCGGCGTCCCGCAGCACGGCCGGAGCCCACGGGGCGTCCACGGGGCCGGACCGCAGCAGGTGCCGTGCCACCGCCTCGGTGGGGGCGCCGCGTTGCAGCAGCGCCTCGGCGGCGGTCCGGTGCACCGCGTGCCGCCGGGCCTCGGGGACGCCGGTGAGCACGGCGTCCCTCAGCAGCGGATGGGCGTAGCGGGGCAGGCCGTCCGGGCCCGGGCGCAGCGGGCCGAGCCCGGTCATCGCGGTGAGCCAGCCCGCCACCCGGGCCGGATCGGCACCTGCCAGCTCCCCGAGCAGACCGGCCGGATCTTGGCCCTCGCCCCCTCCCCCCTCCGCCCGTTCCCATCCCTCCTCGAGCACGGCGAGAGCCCGGGCCACCTCCGCGGTGCCGTACCCTGCGCTGTCCAGCCACCACTGCACGGCGGCCACGTAGGAGCCCTGGTACAGGGCGGCGGAGGTCTCGGGAAGGGCGGGGTACGGGAGCGGGGCGTCGGTCGCGTACCCACCGGAGGCGCTGAGGTCGTCCAGGAGGGCCCTCAGCAGCAGGGGGCTGCCCGCACCGGCCCGGACGCAGCTCTCGACCCAGGACATGGGGGCGTTCGGGTGCTCCGCGCGCACCAGGCCGGTCGCCGAGTCCGCGGTGAGCGGGGACAGGGTGTGGGTGTCGACGAGGGCGGGAGAGAGGGTGTGGGTGAAGCCCGGGGCAGGGGGATCGATGTCGTACTGGCTGCGTTCGGTGACGGCCAGCAGGATCGGCAGAGGTAATCGGTCCACGTGCCGGGCGGCCTCCACCAGCCAGCGGTACGAGGGGCCGTCGGCGAGGTGGACGTCGTCCACGGCGAGCAGCAGCGGGGACTCGTCGGCGTACGAGCGCAGGGCGTGCCGGAGCAGGGCGGCCTGCTCGCGTTCGTCGCCGGCCGGGTCGGTCCGCTCCGAGCCCGGTACGGGTGCGAGGAGCTGGAGCACGGCGGCGAAGGGCGCGGCCGCCCAGTCCGGGGAGCAGCGGGCGCGCAGCACCCGCACGCCCTGTGCGGCGGCGGCCTCGGCGGCCGCCTCCAGGACGCTGGTCCGGCCGGTGCCGGTGGCTCCGCGCAGCAGCACGAGGCCGCCCGTCCCGGACCGGGCGCGTGCCAGGCCGGCTGCCAGCAGGGCGGCGGCTTCCCGGTGTTCGGCCGGCTGCGTACGCCGCGACTGCTCGAGCTGAGGATCGGGCATTCCTGTCTCCCTGGTCGGACGTGGCGTTTTCCCCGTCGAGGACGGCCTGCGCCCGGGGCGGGTGCCGTGACAAGTGCCACGGCGGCGAGTTCCGGCCCCGGCGGAACCGGACGGGTCGTCACCTCACGGCTGCCGTGCGGCGGTCTGCGATCTCGTGGTCGGCGCGGGGGCCGGTCTCGTGGTCCGGTGCGGAGCCGATCTCGTGGTCCGGTGCAGAGCCGATCTCGTGGTCGGCGCGCGGGCCGCTCTCGTGGTCGGCGCGCGGGCCGGTCTCGTGGTCGGCGCGGGGCCGCTCTCGTGGTCCGGTGCGGAGCCGGTCTCGTGGTCGGCGCGGGGCCGATCTCGTGGTGCGTCTCGTGGTGATCCACGATTGCGACCGGACCGTCCGCCCCAGAAGGGTGAGGGGTGCACATCCGCCACCGACTCCACAGAGGTGGCGCGTACGTGGACATAGGGGAAACGGTTGCTCAGCTCATCGCGGACCACACGCCCCGGCACGGCCGATTCCGCGCCCCGGATCCCCGTGGCGGTGCACGCCACGGACCCGATCACGCGCGAGGGAGCGCTCAGCCAGCTGCGGCGGTTCCCGGAGATCGACCTGCGGGACGAGACCGGGTCCGGCCCCGGCACGGTGGCCCTGCTCATCGACGACGTCCTCGACGACACGGGCCTGACCCGGCTGCGCCGGCTGGTGCGCAGCGAGGGCGCGCGGGCGGTGCTCGTGGTGTCCGCGCTGCGGGAGGCGGAGCTGCTCGACGTGATCGAGTGCGGGGTCGGTGCCATCGTGTGGCGCCGGGAGGCCACCGCGACCCGGCTGGTGCAGGCCGTGCTCGCGGCGGCCCGAGGGGACGGCGACCTGCCCGCCGATCTGCTCGGCCGGCTGTTCAACCAGGTGGGCACCCTGCATCGCAGCGCCGCAGGCCGTACCGGCGCTCCGGCCTCGGGGATGACACCCCGTGAGGTGGACGTACTGCGGCTGGTGTCCGAGGGACTCGACACCGGTGAGATCGCCAGCAAGCTGTCCTACTCCGAACGCACCGTCAAGAACGTGATGCACGGGCTGACCACCCGACTGCACCTGCGTAACCGGGCACACGCCGTGGCCCATGCCCTGCGGGAAGGCTACATCTGACCGAACGGGCATCCGAAGTCGCCCCCACGGGCAGCGCTTTCTGCCCCGCCGCCGTCCCCGGCGACCCTGCGGGCCGTGGCGGGGCGGAGGGCAGGATCGGATACGGCGGCCCGTCGGCCGCACATCGGCGGCAGGTGACCCCGCGGGGACGAGCACGGCACGGCAGGGCGGAAGCGGGAGCACAGCGGTGATCCACGAAGTGGACGAGGTCCTCAAGAACCTGCTCGGCAGCGGCGCACTGGCCGGTTCGGGCATCGACGTCGCCCTCGACGCGCCGACCCGTGACTGGGCCGCCCGCCGCAACGCGCCCACGATCAACGCCTATCTGTACGACATCCGGGAGGACGTCGCCCGCCGGCAGCGGGGCCAGGTCCCGGTCCACGACGAACGGGACTTCGTCGTCAAGCACCGGCAGCCGCCCCGCTGGTTCCGGCTGTCGTACCTGGTGACGGCGTGGACGAAGCAGCCCCAGGACGAACACCGGCTGCTGTCGGCGGTGCTGGCCACGCTGATCCCGCGCGAGTTGATCGCCGCCTCCGAACTGCCCGGGTCCCTGGGCGCGTTGGGCATGACGATCCCGATGTCCGTGGCCGGCACCCAGACCGAGTCGCGTTCCCTCGCGGAAATCTGGTCCGCGCTCGGCGGCGAACTCAAGCCGTCCCTCGACCTCGTGATCACCGCTCCCTTCCCGGCCTACCCCGAGTACGACGCGGGTCCGCCCGTCACCGAGGGCGTGGCGGTCCGGGTCCGCACCGTGGACGACACACAGCCGCGGTCGGAGGAACGCGCACACAGCGCACGGCAGGTGGCGGCGGCCGAAGAGGCCCGGGAGGCCCGCAGGACCGCGCGCCGGGGCCGGGGACTGGATCGCACGACATGACCACGCGGACGTCCGGTATCGACACCCCCGCCACCGCGCTCCTCTCCCGCCTCGCCGAGCTGCGGGACCGGGTCGCCCTGCTGGTGGAGCACCGGTCCGCCGGCGACCCCACGGCAGGCGACCCGCTGCGCGGCCTGTACCTGTCGGAGGAGGCCGTACGGCATCTGCTGCGCCCGGCCGAGCCGTTGCCGCTCGGCTCCCCCGGCCCCGGCGGGCAGCCCGATGACCGTCTGGCCCGCCTCTCCGCCCGGCTCCGCCTGACCGAACTCGACACCGCGCTGCTCCTCATCGCCCTCGCCCCCGACCTGGACCGCGGCTTCGAGCCGCTGTACGGCTACCTCAACGACGACGTCAGCCGCCGTCGGGCCACCGTCGCGCTCGCCCTCGACCTGTGCGGAATCCCCGTCCACCTGGCCGAGGGACGGGCCCGGCTGCATCCCACGGCCCCGCTGTCCGCGCTCGGACTGCTCACCGTGGAGGACCCCGACCGGCCGTTCCTCAGTCGCGCACTGCGCGTACCGGACCGCCTCGTGGCCCACCTCCTCGGCGACGACACCCCTGACGCGTCACTCGCCGGGCATCTACAGCCACTGCCCGCGCCGGAGCCCGGTACGGACGTCCGGGAAAGAGACCAGGACACACCCACTCCCCGCGCAGACCTCCGGGACCCCGACCAGGACGGACCCGCCCCTGCCACGAACCCCCGGGACCCCGACCAGGACACATCAGCCCTTGCCACGGGCCTCCGGGACCCCGACCAGGACACACCGACCCCCGCCACGAACCCCCGGGACCCCAGCCACGGGGCACCCGCCCCCGCCACGAACCCCCGAGACCCCGACCCGGACACACCAGCCCCCGCCACGAACCCCCGAGACCCCGACCACGGCGCACCCGCCCCCGCCCCGGACGACGAGGCCGCGCGGATCGCCCACCGGCTGGCCGCCCTGCTGGTCTCCGGTCCGCCGCTCACCGTGTATCTGCGCGAGCGCCGCGAGGGCGACGGGCTCCCCTGTGTCACCGCCGCCCTGCGCGCCGCGGGTGTCGCGGCCGTGCGTTTCACGGGGCCCGAGGACCGCGTCCCGGAGCTGCTGCGGGAGACCCGGCTGAGTGACCGTGCGGTCGTCGTCACGGGGCTGCCGGAGCAACCGGCGGCGCTGTTCCGGGAGTTGGCAGCGGCGGTCGACGTCCCTGTGCTGGTGACCGGGTCCCGCCCGTACGACCCCCGGTGGTGCGACCATGACCCCCTCGTCCTGGAGGCGCCCGCACAGCGCGCGGGCGCGGTGGACGCCTGGTCGGCCGCCCTCGGCGGGGAGGCCGGCTTCGACCTGGCCGCCACCGTCGCCCCGTATCACCTCGCAGGTGACCACATCACCCGGGCCGCCCGTGCGGCCCGGGGCCTCGCCGACTTCGACGGGACCCCGCTCTCCCCCGCCCATCTGCGCCTCGCCGCCCGGCAGCAGTCCGCCTCCGGGCTTGAGCAGCATGCCCGCCGGATCCGGCCCGACGTGGACTGGCGGGACCTCGTCCTGCCCGACGGTCCACTGACCCAGCTGCGGGAACTCGCCCTGCGCGCCCGCCACCGCGACCGGGTCCTCGGCGACTGGCGGCTCAGCGCGGGCGGCGGCCGGGGCCGGGGCGTCCTCGGCCTGTTCGCGGGCGAGTCCGGCACCGGCAAGACGCTCTCCGCTGAGGTCGTCGCGGCCGACCTCGGACTCGATCTCTATGTCGTCCAGCTGTCGTCCGTGGTCGACAAGTACGTCGGCGAGACCGAGAAGAACCTGGAACGCATCTTCACCGAGGCCGACCGTACCGACGCGGTGCTCCTCTTCGACGAGGCCGACGCCGTCTTCGGCAAGCGGTCCGAGGTGAAGGACGCGCACGACCGGTACGCCAACCTGGAGAGCGCCTACCTGCTCCAGCGGCTGGAGTCCTTCGACGGCATCGCCCTGCTCACCACCAACCTGCGCGCCAACATCGACGAGGCGTTCACCCGGCGCCTGGACCTGATCGTCGACTTCCCGTTCCCGGACGCCGGTCAGCGCCTCGCCCTGTGGCGGCACAGCCTCGCGCACGTGCCCGGCACGGACGGCATCGCTCTGGACGCGGTGGCCTCCGGCTTCGAGCTGGCGGGCGGTTCCATCCGCAGCGCGGTGGTGACCGCCGCGTATCTGGCTGCCGGGCGCGGGGACACGGTCACGGCGGACGACCTCCTGGAGGGCGCCCGCCGTGAGTACCGCAAGGCCGGCCGCCTGGTGCCGGGGGAAGGCAGCTGGTAGCGGCCGGCCTTGGCCGTCAGCCGTCCGAGGGCTGGACGATCTTCCACTCCTGGTCGTCGGTGTTGGAGCAGTGGAACAGGGTGAGGTTGCTGCCGTCACCGCCGGTGCTGTAGCCGGACACGTCCAGGCACTTGCTGTTGCTGGCGTAGTTGCGGATCCAGTAGGCCCCGCTCTCCTGCTTGTCGATCCACCACAGTTGGTTGTCCTGCATGGTCCCGTCGCAGGTGTACTCGGTGATCCCGGACGGCACGGGCGCCGCCCCGAAGTTCGGCAGGTCCATGCAGAGCTGGTCCTTGGCGTTGCGGATCTGGAAGAGCGCGTGACCGCCGGGCCCCTTGTTCCCGTACTTCACCTCGAGGTTCCACCGCTGGTTGTCCTGCCCGGTCTCGTCGCAGGTGAACTGCTTGACCGGCCCGTCGGCCTTGTTCTCCGGGGCGGCCGCGCACTTCTTGGTGGTGGGGTTGTACAGCAGGACGTTCATCGCCGGCACCGCGGGCTTCGGCTTCTTCTTGGCGGGCGGCGGCGGTGCGGCTCCACCCCCGCCCCCGCCCCCGCCACCCTCTCCCGCACCGGCCTCCGACTCCTGCGGCGTCGGCGACGGGGGCGGGGCCGAGGTCAGGGACGGGGTCGGTGTCGGGGACGGCTCGAGGGTGCTGCCGGCGCCGACGGGCGACGCGTCGGCCTTGGTGGTGACCGAGGGCTTGTAGGCGAGCCACAGCATGAGGAAGGTGAACGCGAGGGCGAACAGGATCCCGAAGAGGGTCGCCAGCCAGCCCGGCAGGAACCCGCGCTGCACGAACGTCCCCTCCACGGGCATCGCCGTGGCGCCGGACCGCTGCACGGCCAGGGTGTAGGGCCGCTGCTCCTTC
Source organism: Streptomyces sp. NPDC055506 (assembly GCF_053643595.1). Lineage (NCBI taxonomy): Bacteria > Bacillati > Actinomycetota > Actinomycetes > Kitasatosporales > Streptomycetaceae > Streptomyces > Streptomyces sp. NPDC055506. Next base: position 32,329 of record NZ_JBSHKH010000086.1, read on the forward strand.
GACCCGAACCAGATGATGTTCTTGGGCTTCAGCGTGGTCTTGACGAACGCCGCCCGGCCCGGCTCGATCTGCACATTGGCCGGGTGGATGTCGTACGACAGCTCGTCGCCGTTGTCGCTGCCGCTCAGAGACGCGGTCAGCTTGGTGTTGCCCACGTTGTCGACGGCCAGCCGGGGCCGCCCCCGGAACCGCCCCTTGACCGTGGGCGGCACCAGCTCCGCCCGCACCTCGGTGAAGGGCGTGATGGTCAGGTTGCCCTCGGGGACGGTCGTCGCCTCGGGATGCTCGGTCGGCGTGATCCGCACCGCGTACGGGTTCGGGCCCGCCGTGGCGTCCGGCGTACGCGGTGGCGCGAACGTCAGCTCCACCGTGCCGGTCGTGCCGGGGTAGAGGCGCAGGGACGCCGGCTCGACCGTCGTCCAGGGGGCGACGGGGCCGACCGGTTCGAAGCGGTACTCGTCGACGACGTCACCGGTGTTGCGCAGGCGCAGGCGCACGCGCGTGCTGCTGCCCGGGTCGACGGTCGCGGAGGCGGGTTCCAGAGATGTCCACAGGCTCACGTCGCGACGCTAGCCGGGGTGTCCACGGCGCGTCAGGAAGCCCAAGGGCACGATGGGATGGCCGAAGGGGCCACGCCGCGGGGCCCTCAGGGCCGGGGCGCCGGAGCGCCGGCCGCCGTCAGTACGACCTGGGCGCGTGAGCCGTCACGCGGCGCCCTCGGAACTGCCCTTGCGGGCAACCGGATTGCCCCCGCTTCGGCACCGGAGGCCGTTCCCGCACCGGTCCGGCGCGCGCGAGGGTGAGGGCTGTTCGTGTCTCGTACCCCGAGGAGAGCAGAGCATGCCGTCCTACCTGTCGCCCGGCGTCTACGTCGAGGAGGTGGCCAGCGGCTCGCGCCCGATCGAGGGGGTGGGGACGTCGGTGGCGGCCTTCGTCGGACTCGCGCCGACCGGACCGCTGAACGAGCCGACACTGGTGACCAACTGGACGCAGTACGTGGCGGCCTTCGGTGAGTTCACCGACGGGTACTACCTCGCGCACTCCGTCTACGGCTTCTTCAACAACGGCGGTTCCGCCGCGTACGTCGTCCGCGTGGGAGGCTCCTCCGAGGGCGCGCCCGCCGAGGCCGGCCAGGGCCCCGCCGCCGTCACCGGCCGTTCCGGCAGCGCCCCGGCCGCGCTGCCCGCGGGCGAGCCGAAGCAGCTCGGCACCTTCGCCGTCACCGCCGTGGCGCAGGGCGATCTGAGCGTCGAGGTCGCGGACCCCGAGGGCGAGGGCCCCGCCGAGCGGTTCAAGCTGATCGTCAAGGACGGCGACAAGCCGGTCGAGACGTTCGACGTGACCGCCAAGAAGGGCGGCCGCAACTACGTCGTCACACAGGTCAAGGAGCGCTCCAAGCTCATCACCGTCACCGAGGCCGCGCCGGCCGCGCAGCTGGCCCGCCCGGACAACCAGACGGTGGCCCTCGCGGCCCCGGCGCCCGCGCCTCCCGCCGCTTATGACAACCACCCGGACGCCGCGCACCCGGGCCCGGCCCAGTACCTCGGCGACTCCGCCGACCGCACCGGCTTCGGCGGTCTGGAGGCCGTGGACGAGGTCTCCATGGTGGCCGTCCCCGACCTGATGGCCGCCTACCAGCGCGGCGCGATCGACCTGGAGGCCGTCAAGGCGGTCCAGCTCGGGCTGATCGCGCACTGCGAGCTGATGGGCGACCGGGTCGCCGTGATCGACCCGCCACCGGGCATGAACGCCCGCCAGATCCGGGTCTGGCGCCAGGAGACCGCCGGCTACGACTCCAAGTACGCGGCCCTCTACTACCCCTGGATCAAGACCTTCGACCCGGCCACCGGCCACTCCCGGCTGGTGCCGCCGAGCGGCCACGTCGCCGGCATCTGGGCCCGCAACGACTCCGAGCGCGGCGTCCACAAGGCCCCCGCCAACGAGGTCGTCCGCGGCGCCGTCGACCTGGAACTGCAGATCACCCGCGGCGAGCAGGACCTGCTCAACCCGATCGGCGTCAACTGCATCCGCGCCTTCCCCGGCCGCGGCATCCGCGTCTGGGGCGCCCGCACCCTCTCCTCGGACCCGGCCTGGCGCTACCTCAACATCCGCCGGTACTTCAACTACCTGGAGGAGTCGATCCTGATCGGCACCCAGTGGGTGGTGTTCGAGCCGAACGACCACAACCTGTGGGCCCGGATCCGGCGCAACATCTCGGCGTTCCTGGTCAACGAGTGGCGCGACGGCGCCCTGTTCGGCCAGCGCCCCGAAGAGGCGTACTACGTCAAGTGCGACGAGGAGACGAACCCGCCGGAGTCGGTCGACGTCGGCCGGGTGGTCTGCGAGATCGGCATCGCGCCGGTGAAGCCCGCCGAGTTCGTGATCTTCAGGCTGGCCCAGTTCTCCAGCGGCGGCGGGGAGCTGGAGGAGTAGCCCCGGCCGCACACCCGCCATCCACCAAGACCCCCTAGAAGGACTGCGAACAGCACATGAGCCTTTCGCCGGGTGACTCCCTCACCTCACACAATTTCGGGCTGCAGATCGACGGCGTCATGGTCGAGTACCTCGCCGAGGTCAGCGGCCTGTCCATGGAGCAGGACGTCATCACGTACCAGCAGAACACCCAGAACGGCCAGAACAAGGTCGTGAACCTGCCGGGCGTGAAGAAGAACGGGACCTGCACGGTCGTCCGCGGTATGACCCAGTCGGCCGCGTTCACCGAGTGGATCAACCAGTCGATCACCGGCCAGATGAGCACGGCCCGCAAGAACGCGTCCATCATCATGATGGACTACCAGAGCAACCCGGTGAAGCGCTACAACATGCGCAACGCGTGGTGCAGCAAGATCGACACGAGCACCGTGAAGGCGGGCGAGGCGTCGGCGCTCACCGAGACCGTGACCATCGTGTTCGAAGAACTGGACATCGAGTAATGCGGCGTACGGCCGCCAGGGCCGGCGGCGCGGGGCCGGTGGGGGCGGGGCCGGAGGCGGCCCCCGGGCCCGGGCCGCTGCAGGCCCCGCCCGCCGCCCCGGCCCCGGCGCAGGCGCAGGCCGCGCCGCAGCAACAG